>JBOGIX010000877.1:0-13923 GCA_050744685.1 Vicinamibacterales bacterium
ACCGGGCACCACCCGGATATCCCGGTCGCCGCCGTGATGATCCCCGCGAGACGCAGCGGCCAGCGAAGCGGGCGCGGCGCAGCGGCCGCGCCGGCGACGAGCGCCAGACCGGCGGTGGTGCGCGCCACACGCTCGACATCGCCGACGTTCTGAAGATCGAGCCGCTCGTGCGCCTCCTCCTGCGACAGCATCTGCCGCTCGACGAGCGCTTCGGTGAGGACGTCGTTGTCGGGCTCGACCAGCGCCTGGCCGCCCATGCCGAGATCGATGGTGGGCGTGCGGCGTTCGCCGTTGTTCAGCGCCGTCGCCACGTGGAGGCCGTCGAGGTCCTCGTCGATGTTGACGTAGTGATATGGAACGTGCAGCCGTCGCAGCAGCCGCTGCGAGCGGCGGGTGTCTTCGCACCAGTCGGCGCCGTAGACAGTAATCATGATGAACGCTGATCAGAGGTTGCCGGTGATTCGTGCGCGGGCCGGCCGACATCGTAAGAGGCCGGCGCGCGCGGATCGCGGGAATACGGAGACACGTGTCAAGCAGATCGTTGTCACACCGCCAGCAGCAGCGACGCCCCGATGAGCGTCACCGAACCCAGAAGCAACCATGGTGCCGATCGCGCCGCCGCATCCATCGTCCCGGGCGGCGCCGCAGCCTGGCTGTCTGCGGACCAGGTGGCGACATGTTGCCACGCACTGAAGGCACAGCCAAGCGCAGCAATCGACAGCGCCCAGCCGCTGCCCATCAGCACCTTCGGCGCGAGACTGCCGACGCCCGGCAGCCACACGATCAACGCGGCCGACAGCATCCAGATGGCGATGGCCATGATGGCAATCACCCGCAGCTGACCGAGCGCGCGCTCCGCCGCCTGGCGCCGCAGCTCGGCCCGGAGCGCCTCCTCCGCCCGCTGCCGCTCCGATTCCATGTGCGACCGCTCGAGATCCATCCGCGCGCGATCGCGATCGAAGGCCTCCTTGAGTGCGGCCACGACCACACCCGCCAGCCGTGTCTCGAGCTGCCCCAGCGGTCCGCCGCCCGCCGCGAGATCGCCGCCAGGCCCATCCGCACCCCGGCGAAACCGCCCGGACATCTGGACCAGTCCGCTCACCGTATCCAGCACGCGCATCCACTGGGCGATCGCCATGCACCGAGCTTATGAACTCGGGCGAGCCAGTGCAAGGGGAGGGGACTCGGGGCTCGGGGCTCGGGTCGGGGCTGAAGGCTTCCGGTCCTTGCCCGCCGTAGCACTCGCAAGACATGGGCGAAGGTGGGTCGGGACTCGCGACTCGGGAACTGGGAACGGCGGAGCTTCATTCACGCGGCGCGGAGCGGGAAGCTGGAAGCTGGAAGCTGGTTGGGCTTGAACCTCGCGGTGGCGCGCAGTACGGTATGGGCGTTCAGCCATGTGCCATCCGTTGCCCCTTCCTACGGCAGAGTCATGTCCGTAACGATCAGCTGTCCCCAGCTCGGCGATGCCGCGCTGCGAACGAAGGTGCACCGCGCCGTGCGTGACGTGGTCCGGCGGTTTCGGCCCTCGTTCGAATCGTGGCGATTGTCGCTGTTTCTCTCTCAATCCGGGACCGGGTGGGACCTCGCGATCAGCGGTCCCAGGTTTCGGAAGGTGTTCACGCTCTACGGACCGGCAGACGACCTCCCTGGTCTGGTCTCTGCATACGTGGAGGCGATACTCGCGGAGAAGACGTAACCACCTCCCGCGCCGGCCGCGGGTTCGCCGAAACGGCAGCTCATGGAGTGCGCACCTGTGGACGAGACGAAACAGACGAAAGCCGGACCCTCCGATGCCACGAACTATTCTTCGACGCAGGCGCCGGAGACACGGAAAGAGGCCAACGAAGAACACGCGCATCCGAGCGACACGCGCCTGATCCCCGGCGGCGCGCATGGCGCCGCGGCGGATCCGGGCATGTCGTCGCTCGATCGCGACACGCTGCCGGGCGGCGCGGAGAGCCCCGGCCAGCAGGACATCGGTGCCACGCGGGGTGCCAGGGCGTGACGGCGACGATCACCAACGACGAAGGCATTCTCGTTCGAACCGACGCGGTCGGCTTCATCGTGTCGTGCAGTTCAGGAGCGGTGAAGCTGCTCGGCTACACGGTCCGCGGTGCGCGTGGACGCGAACTGCCGAACATGTTCGTCTCCGATCGCCCACGACTGTCCGAGCTGCTGGCCGTCGCCCAGGGGCTCGTCATCGAGCGCGCCGCGGAGTTCCGGCCGAACGATCGCAAAGCGGTTCGCGTGTGGTTCAGGGTGTCGGCGGCCGAAGACGAAGGCGGGCAGCACGGGACGCTCGTGTGGACGTTCTTCGTGCGCTGGCCCGTAACGATGTGCCTGCCGCGCGGAGCGGACCGGCGTCAGCTCATTACCGTGTGGCGCTCGGGACCGTTCCGCTGCATCTTCGTGCCCACGGGCGGAGAAACACGGCGGCTGCTGATCTGCTCGGAGGAGGACGAAGTCCTCCATGAGGAGCCGGCCGCCGCCCCACCGAGTGCGCTGGCCCGAGCGGCAGAGCTGCTGACGCTCGCAGAGGCCGGTGCGTTGCGCTCGCTGCGGTCAGCGCTTGCGATCGGCGGCGCCGACGGCGATCGTCGACTCGCCTGATCCTCCCGCCGTCCACGCCGCGAGCACACTGCCTGCAGCGGCTGCGAGCGCCGGATAGGTGCCCGGACGATCGCCGCTCAGGATCTCGAGCGGCCCGGACTCCATCTCTCCAGCCCTTTTGGGTGTGAGCGTCCGCGCAAACACCGTCCGGCGTCCTGCCACGACCTCGTCCCACGCCACGATGAGGCCTCCCCCATCGGCGATCGCCAGCTGAGGGTGAGAGGGCTTGGGACTGCCCGCGGTCGGCACGCGCGTCCTCCTGGTGAACGTGCGTCCGTTGCGCGTCGACGCGTGGAACAGCGCCCCCTCGAGCGCGCCGTTGCTCACCATGACGGTCGGCCACACCACGTGCACCGTGCCGTCATCCTCCACCGCCATCGCCGGACCATCGTCCGGGCACCCGTTGATCTCCCATCCGTCTTCGCTGATGCGTATTGGCGCCGAGAACGTACGGCCTCCATCGCGCGACGCGCTGAATGCAATGTCGCGGATGTTGCCTGGGTACACCTGGCGCCACGCCGCGTAGATTGCGCGCCCCCTGCCGGCCGCGAGCGCGGTCTTGCAGCAGTAGCAGACACCCTTGACGAGCTCGCGCTCGCCACGCGCGCCTGATGGCCCGGCCGAGGCGAAGAACAGGCCGGAGCGCTGCGCCATCGCGACGCCGTCGGACGGAGCGCTCGTCCTGTGGGCGTGGGCTCCGGTCCTGCTGTCGGCAAGACCACGATGATCGAGCCAGATCGCATGCGCAGTGCCGGCCGCGTCCAGCGCCAGCGCGGGCCAGCCGCGATCGCCGGCTTTTCCGGCAGAGAGTATCTGCGCGCCGCCAAACGTCCGGCCGCCATCCCGCGAGCGCGCGAGCTTGATGGTGGTGACCTCGCCGCGCGCCGTCCAGAGCACCGTGATGTCGGGATCGGCGGCTCCCCGCGCACGCCGAAGGCGCACGCGCGGCGGCATCTCGCCGCCGAGGCGCGCTTCGCCGGGCGTCGCGTTGGCCTGGACCGGATCGGCGAACCGTGCTCCTCCGTCCCTGCTGACGGCGACGAACACGTCGGTTCCCCCCTCCTTCGTGCCAGCTCCCCACGCGACCGCGACGAACTCGCCAAGCGCGTCGATCGAAGGCGTCGCATTGTTGCGTCCTTGCACTCCGAGATGAACCGGCGCCGGCGAGTGCGCCGGCTGCTGGCGGCCTGCGCCCGCACTCGACAGTCCCGCCCCGAGCAGCACGAGCGCCGCAAGACCTACGCGCATGAATGACTCCTCATTGGCACGCTTCCCGTTTCCGCTTCCCGCTTCAGAATGACCACCGGACCCCGAGCTGCACCTGTCGTGGATCGGCGGCGGCGGTCGGCCGTCCGAACGACGGCAGGGGCATGGCGCCGGATCCAAATGTGTTGTTGGGTATCAGGAAGTTCGTCCGGTTGAAGATGTTGAACGCGTCCAGCATCACTTCCACACGGCTCGCGCCGCGGAGCGCGATCGAACGGCTCACGCGCACGTCGAGCGTCGCCGAATCGAAGCCTTCGCCCGTGTTCCGCCCGACCCCTTCGGGCCGATCGTTCGCATTCGTATCATGATTGCGATCGTGGCCGGTCTGGATGTTGAACGGTGGCGCGGAGCTGTAGCTGAACAGGCCTGCCAGCCGCAGGCCGAGGATCGTCCCCGTGGTGCCGCTGACCGTCAGTCGATGCCGTTGATCGTTGTCGGATCGACCCCAGTCCGCATGCACGTCGAAATTGTCCTGGGGCGAGCTGAAGAACGCATTCCCCGCATCGTCCAGCGCCTTCGAGAGCGTATACGCGGCCCGCAGGCTGCCCCACAGGCCGCTTCTCGTATTCACCGCCACCGTGAGCCCGTCGAAACGCGACTGGCCGATGCTCTGGTACTGCGCGTTGTTGCCAAAGCGGGGATCCGGGCGGCCGAGATTGGGATCGCCGATCGCCACCGCCTCTGCGACGGCCAGCGTGGGCACGTTCATGTTGCGCGACATGATGATGTTGCTCCCGGTGAGGTGCATGTACCCGATCGTCGCCGACACCGCATTGCCGATCTGCCGCTCGATCTCGAGACCGGCCTGCCGGCCGACGCCGCTCTCGATGTTCGGATGGATAGACGTGATGTTCGTCAGCACGCCGGCCGGGAACTCGTCGAGAACGGCGGGGAACACGGGCGCGCTCCTTTGCCCGAAGGTGAGCAGCGCCGCGCGGTATTTCACGCCATCCCGCTGCAGCGCGTTCGACAGGGCACGGAGCGGAATCCGGTCGTAGTACAGGCCGGCGCTCCCGCGCACGACCGTGCGGCCCGATCCCGGGGCGAAAGAGATCCCGAACCGCGGCGAGACGTTGTCCGTGTCGGTCTCGGCCGGATCCTCCAGCCACTGCAGGTCGTACCTCAAGCCGGCGTTGATCGTCAGATCGTGTCTCGGCCGCCACTCGTCCTGCACGAACAGGCCGACGTTCGGGTTCGACTGTGCCTGCAGGGCCTCGCCAAATGCCTGCTGGTAGTTGATGTACCGGCCGGACCGGAAGTCCGCCAGTGACGCAAAGGCATAC
Source organism: Vicinamibacterales bacterium (assembly GCA_050744685.1). Taxonomy (GTDB): domain Bacteria; phylum Acidobacteriota; class Vicinamibacteria; order Vicinamibacterales; family 2-12-FULL-66-21; genus JACCXG01. Next base: position 5,163 of record JBOGIX010000877.1, read on the forward strand.
GTGCCACCGGTCGGGCCGGGAAAATCGATGCGTACGTGCTCGTAGAGCATCGACGCTCCGGCCTTGACGAGGTGCGACCCACGCTGCTGCGCATAGCTGTCGGAAACCTCGTAGACGTCGAGATCGCGCGCCGCCGGGGAGCTCGATGCCGCCCCGAAGTGGGCGACGCCGCTGATTGTGACCGCGGGGCCGATTGAATCGTTCGACGGGGCCGCCAGGCGGCTCCGGGTGACCTGCGCCCGCAGCTCGTTGAGCGAGGCATCGGCGCGCGTCGTGAGCCAGCTCAGGGCGATCGTCTGGTCCCGATCCTCCAGCGACGTTCCGCGCGTCACCGCGTTCAACCCGCCCACGGTCCGCGCGTTCTCGCTGGTCACGTCGTACAGGCTGTATCGCACGCTCAGGCGATGGCTGCCGGCGCCGTGATCGATCCTCCCGAAGGCGTTCGTGGTGTCGTAACCGGTGGGAAAGTCGCCCCAGGCCACTCGAGGCCCCGCGTATTCAGTTCTCGCCAGCGCCTCGTTCACGGCCTCGACGTTGTTCGGCTGGATCGTCACCGTCCCGGTCCGATCGAGCTGCGTACGTTCGCCGTTGGCAAACCAGAACGTCCGATCGCGCGCGATCGGGCCGGAGAGCGTCAGGCCGTACTGGGCCTGCGTCAAGGGATCCTCGGACGTCGCGAGCGCGTTCCGGGCGTCCAGCGCGTCGTGCCGGAAGAAGCCGTAAGCCCTCCCCGCACGAGTGTTCCCCCCCGATCGCGTAACCACGTTCACGATGCCGGCGGAGGCGCGGCCGAATTCCGCGATGCCGCCGGAGGTGACCACCTGGAACTCCCGAATCACCTCTTCCGCAAAGTAGGTTCCCGCAAGTCCCGCCGCATCGTCGTTGGCCGACACGCCATCGACTACGAATGTGTTGTTCAGATTGCGCTGGGCGCCGACGGAGATGCCGGTGCCGGGGACCGCGGAGGTTTCCGCGAAACGCTCCGTGTTTCGCTGGATGGTCCGCGACACGCCCGGTGAGAGCAGCGCGAGGTCGAGATAGTTGCGCCCGTTGAGCGGAAGCTGGTCGATCTCGCGCGGCGTGATCACCTGCGCGATCTGCGTGCGCCTCGTCTCGACGAGCGGCGCGTCCGCGGCGACGTCGACGCGGGCGGCGACGCCGGCCACGCCGAGTGCAACGGGCAGATCCAGCGCATCGCCGACGCGGAGCGTGACGCCGATCTTTCTGGTGGCGAAGCCGTCAGCCGACACCTCGAGCTCATACGCCCCCACGGGAAGCGACAGCAGACGGAAGCCGCCGTCGCGGCCGGCCACGGCGAGCTGCTGCTGATTGCGCTCGAGGTGGCGCGCCACGACGGACGCGCCAGGCAGCGCGCCGCCGGCCGAGTCCGTCACACGGCCGGCGAGGCTGGCGAAGGTGATTGCCTGCTGCGCGAAGACAGCAGGCGCACACGCGAACGCACTCGCCAGAACGAGCGTTCGCAACACACGAACCGCGAAAGACATGCCCCTCTCCAATTCGCAAAACCCTGTGACGGGACCCGCGCGCGCGAAGCGTCAACGGGATCCGCAGCCGCGAACTGCGAACGCGAAATCGCGAACGTCAGTGCGTGCCGGACAGGTGACGCGCGTGCACGCCTGTGGCAGCACCGCGGTGTCCGGGGGCGGGACCGATGGAGGAGAGTCAGCCGCGCGGAGGCGGCGTGGCGGGAAGGAGATCGATCGGGACGATGCGGCGTTCGGCGTAGCGGGCGAGCGACGAGCGGCCCGTATCGGCGAAAAGTGCGATCGAGGCAGGCGCGGGGGCCGGACTCGCCCAGACGGCCGGCAGCGCGCGCATCGGGCCATTGCAGGCGGTCCGCAGCGAGCATTCCGGCTGAGGCGCGGCGGCCTCGTGCATCGGGCAGTGCGCTGTGCCGGTGCGCGCCTGTTCAGGCGGCGCGTGGTGCGACGCGTGCTCGGCATGCGCCGCGCAGCAGTCGCGGGGCACGAAGGCAGACAACGACGCGGCCTGGAACACGAGCCACGCGAACGTCCACATCCGGATGCGCCGGCGAATCGCCACCATGGAGTCGCCGTTCAGAATACCGCTGGGCCAGTGCGCGTGGCAAATGGCCGCTCGGGGCTCGGTACTCGGTTCCCGGTCTCGGTACTCGGGGAAATGTCCCTGGCCCACACCCCGAACTCCCGAGCAATGAGCCCCGAGTACCGAGTACCGAGCCCCGAGCCCCGGGCTTCGTATTGACATTCGATAGGAAGCAGGTAGACTGCTCGACATATAGACACTCGACAGGACAAGGATCACATGGCGCCACGTTCGACAACGCTCCTCCAGGGAACGCTGGATCTACTCATTTTGAAGGCGCTCACGGCCGGCGAGCTGCACGGCCTTGGCGTGTCGCGGAGGATCGAGCAGATCACCAACGGCACGTTCGTCGTCCAGCCCGGGTCACTCTTTCCGGCACTGCACCGGCTGGAAGAAGCGGGCTGGCTGGCCTCTTCGTGGCAGCCGTCCGAAAACAACCGGCGCGCGAGGTACTACGCCCTCACGAGGGCCGGCCAGAAGCAGCTCGGCCAGGAAACGGCCCAGTGGAACCGGATCGCGCTCGCGATGGCGCGCGCGCTCGAGGCCTGAACGGTTCTCGTCCGAGGCGCACACATGTCCGCACTGTCACGCCTGCGCAGCCTGTGGCGCAACCTCGCGCGCCGGGAACGGGTCGAGCGCGAGCTCGACGAGGAGCTGCACGCGGTGTTCGATCTGCTGATTGCGGAAAAGATGGCCCGCGGCATGACGCCGGACGAAGCGCGGCGGGCAGCGACAATCGAGCTCGGGCGGCCCGACTCGATCAAGACCGCGGTTCGCCAGATCCGGGCCGGCGCGGTCTGGGACGCGTTCGTGCACGACGTGCGATACGGCCTGCGCCTGCTCCGTCGCAATCCGCTGTTCACGATCACTGCCGCCTCGTCGCTCGCGGTCTGCATCGCCGCCAACACCACCGTCTTCAGCATCGTCAACCGGCTGTTGCTCAGGGACGCGGACATGGTCTTCGAGCCAGACCGCCTCGTCGAGATCGCTCGCGTGCGGTCGACCGGCGGATACGGCGAGCCGATGATGCCCTATCGAGCGTACGCAGAACTGCGCGATAGCGCCCGCTCGTTCGAGGGGGTGTTCGGCTATCAGCTGGATCTGTCGGCGACGAGCATGCGCAGCGCGGCAGCCGCCGAGCGCATCTTCAGCGCCACGGTCACGAACAACTACTTCGCGGTGCTCGGCATCCGTCCCGCCGCTGGCCGACTCTTCGGGCCGGATGATGCAGAGGATCCGGGCGCGAGCCCGGTCGTCGTACTCGCACACCGGTTCTGGACGCGGCGTTTCAACGCCGATCCGGAAATCATCGGACAGACGCTGCACATCGGCGGGCAGCCGCTGACGGTGATCGGCGTGACGCCAGCCGGATTCCAGGGGCTGAGCCTTGGCATCACGGACGTATGGCTGCCCGTTGGCGCGTCGAGGACGGCCGAAGAACGCAACATGCACCTCCTGGCGGTGGGCGCGCGCCTCGCGCCCGCCGTGCCCTGGGCTGCGGCCGCCGGTGAAATCGAGGCGATCGGGCGCGCCATGCGGCACAGGGCCCCACCGATTGCGCTGCCGGGCGGCCCCGGCGACAGCCGCGGCCCGGATTCCTTGCAGATGGAGCCGGCCGCGCCGGTCCCGGCGATCGTGCGGAAGCTGCTCGCGGGCTTTCTCGCGCTGCTCGTCGCCATGACCTCGATCGTGCTGCTCATCGGCTGCGTGAACGTGGCAGGCGCGCTGCTGGCGCGGGCCACGGCAAGGAAACACGAGATCGCCGTGCGCCTGGCGATCGGCGCCGGCCGCGGCCGCCTCGTCAGGCAACTGGTTACCGAGACGCTGCTGTTGTATGCGCTCGGCGGGTTCGGCGGCCTGCTGCTCGCACGGTTGATGACATCGCTTCTTGTTTCCGCGCTGCCGGCGCTTCCCGTCCCCGTCGACACGTCGCTGCCGCTCGACGCGCGGGTAGTCGCGTTCACGGCCGTCGTCGCGCTCGCCGCCGCCATAGTGTCTGGGCTCGTGCCAGCCCTTCAGGCGTCGAAGGTGGCCGTCGTGTCCGCGCTCAAGACTGAAGCGCAAGGCTCGTCGCCGCGGCATCGGCTTCGCAGTGTGTTTCTCATCGCCCAGATCGCGTTCAGCATTCTGCTGGTGGTCGCGGCCGGACTGCTGGTGCGGGCGCTGCATCGATCGGGATCGGTCGATCTCGGATTCGATTCGAGCGGTGTGGAAGTGGCCACGCTCGATCTCTCGATCGCCGCATACGACGCCGCGTCCGGGCCTGTCTTCCTGCGCGAGCTGCTCGACCGAATCCGCGCTGTCCCGGGCGTGAGCAGCGCGAGCGCGGCGAGCGTTCTTCCGAACGGCGGGCAAGTTCGGATGTGCTGTGGCGTCGAGATTCCTGGCACCGCGCCACCCCCGGGCGAGACCGCGTTTCAGCCCGCCTGGAACACGGTCGCCTCCTCGTACTTCCGCACGCTGGGAATGGGCCTCCAGGCCGGGCGGGACTTCACGGAGGACGATCGGCCGGGCTCGGAGATGGTCACGATTGTCAGCGAGGCGGCCGCACGCCGCTTCTGGCCTGGCGAGGACCCGATTGGCAAACGGGTGATCTGGCGGCGAATGCCCTCCCTCATCGGCGTCGGGCCCGATGGTGCGTTTCGCCCGCCCACAACCTCGCCGGTGCAGCTGACCGTTATAGGGGTGGTGCCTGACATCCAGTCCGGTGGAAGGCAGCCGCCCCCGTTCCTGTATCTGCCGCTGCAGCAGCATTACAGTGCGCAGGTTTCGATCCTCGCGAAAAGCAGCTCCGGGCTACGCCTGACTCAGGAATTGCGCGCCGCCGTCGCCGCCTCGAACCCGAATCTACCCGTGATAGGGCACTTCAGGCTCGCGGATCAGGCCTCGCCCGTGCTGACCCAGCTCCGCATCTCGGCGGCCGTCTCCGCGACGGTCGGCCTCGTCGCGCTGCTGCTCGCGGCCATCGGGATCTACGGCGTCACGGCCTACGCGGTGACTCGCCGCACGCGCGAAATCGGGATTCGCCTCGCCATGGGCGCAGCCCGCGCCGACGTGGTTGCGATGGTGCTCCGGCAGGGGCTGTCCCTCGTACTCGTGGGTTCGGCGATCGGATTGCTGCTCGCCGCCGCGGCCGGGCGGCTCCTCGATCGGCTGCTGTTTGGCGTACCTCCGCTCGATCCGGTGAGCTTCGGCGGCGCCGCCCTTCTGTTCGCGGCGACAGGGCTGGCCGCCTGCTACGTACCCGTGCGGCGGGCAACACGCATCAGCGCGGCCGACGCCCTCAGGTACGAGTAGGCCGTTGCTGCACGAGCGCCTTCGTCAACTCGCAACTTCCAACCGCCAATTCCCAAGGCGAGAAGCTGGAGAGAGCTGGGTGGAAGGAGATGTGACCAGCTGGATGGATCGACTGCCGCCCAGATCGGTCGAACCACGCGCCCTGGAAGTTGGCAGTTGAAGGTTGGGAGTTGACGAAAATGCAGCCAATCGCTGTCATTTCGACCCACTGTCACCCGGCAGCGCGAATGCGACGATCTTCGTGCCGGCGGGCGACTGCAGCAGCCCGCCGCCGCCCGCGGCCACGACCACGTACTGACGGCCGTCGCGGCCGAGGAATGTCATCGGCGTGGCGTGTGCGCTCGCGTCGAGACTCGTTTCCCACACTTTCGCGCCGGTGCGCGCATCGAACGCCCTGAACCGCGCGTCGATGGTGGCGCCGACGAAAATGAGGCCGCTCGCCGTGACGATCGTGCCGCCGATGTTGGGCGACCCCGTATCGTGCAACCCGCGCGCTTCGAGAGCGGGAATCGTGCCGAGCGGCACCCGCCAGGCGACGCTGCCGCGATTCACGTCGACGGCGACGAGCTCTCCGAACGGCGGCGCTGAGCACGGCACCCTCGTCGCCGGATTCCAGAAACGCGCATACGCCGAACCCCAGGGGGACGTCCTGCGGTATGGCGCCAGGCCGGGCTTTGGATCGATGCGGCGCTCCATCCTCGCGACCTGCCCGAGGTTCATGATGTTCGTGAAGACCATGCCGCGTCCTCGATCGTAGGACAGCCCGCTCCAGTTCCCGCCGCCGAGCGTGCTCGGAAACATCACCATCGTGCCGGAGAGTCCGGGCGGCGTGAAGATGCCCTTCGAATACATGTTGTGGGCGCGCCACAGGCCCTTGCAGTAGGCCTCGTGCTCGGGGGTCAGCGTGTAGAAGTCCTTCGCCGGATCGAACGTGATGCGCGACAGCGGCGGCGGCAGCCGCGGGAACGGCTGCGTCGGCGAGGACGCTTCTCCCGGAAGATCGCTCTGCGGCACCGGCCGCTCCTCGATACCGAAGATCGGCTCGCCGCTGCGGCGATCGAAGATGAAGAGCAGGCTCATCTTGGTCATCTGCGCTACGGCCGGAATCGTCTGCCCATTCCGGGTCACCTCGATCAGGGTCGGCGCCGCGGGCAGGTCCCAGTCCCACAGATCGTGATGTACGAGCTGCCGCGCCCATTTGAGCTTTCCCGTCCCGGCCTCGAGCGCGATCAATGAATTCGCGTAGAGGTTCTGCCCCTTGCGGTCGGCGCCGTAGAAGTCGGTGGTCGGCGATCCGGTGGCGGCGAACACGAGACCGCGTTCGACGTCGAGGGTCATATAAGTCCACGCGTTCGTGCCCGATCGATTCCGCCAGCTCTCGCCTTCCCAGGTTTCAACGCCGGGTTCTCCGGCTCGCGGCACGGTGTGAAATGTCCACAGCAGTTTTCCGCTGCGCGCGTCCCACCCGCGGATGTCGCCGTACAGGCCGGTGCTCGGCTCTCCTTCACTGTTGCTGCCGCCGGTGATGATCACGTCCTTGTAGACGACAGGCGGCGTAATCAGCATGAAAGGACCGTCGGCCCCCTCGCGGATGCCGGTCCTGAGATCGACGAACCCGTTCGTGCCGAAATCGGCGGCCACGCCACCCGTCCGCGCGTAAATGGCGACCATCCGCCCGTCGCCCGCGGCGGAGTAGAGCATCGGCGGAATGCTGCCGCGGCCGGGCCAGTAGGCAACGCCGCGGCGGCTCACCGCGCTCCCGGTGTCGTGCTTCCACAGCTGCTTGCCCGTCTCGGGTTCGAGCGCGACTATGGCCGTGCCGGCGGTGACGTACATCACGCCGTCGATGACGACCGGCGTGAGCTGCAGACTCGCCGTGCCCGTATCGAACGTCCAGGCCTGTTTCAGCCTCGACACGTTCTGCACGTTGATCTGCGAAAGGGGAGAGAACCGCTGCGCGCCGGGATCGCGGCCGAACGACGGCCAGTCGCCGTCGACCGGCTTCTGTGGCTGCGGGATCGCCACCATTGCCGCCGCAAACAAGGTCGCGCACAGTTTCGGCATCATGATCCTCACCGTTCGTTCGGGCCCCGGGGTGTGCAGAGTCGCCCGGACCACCTCGCCGCGTCAAGACCGCTTTCCCGGCCGGTTGAATCCGGCTGCGATCGAACAGGACGCCGGACGCAGGTAAAGTACGCCACATGACACCGAGCAGCGACGTCGCGCTGCGGCTGCTGACGCCCGGCGATGTGGAAGAGGCGCTGGTGCTCAGCACCACGGCGGGCTGGAACCAGCGGCCAGAGGACTGGCGCATGCTCCTCGGCATCGCACCGGCCGGCGCCTTCGCCGCCGTCGTCGATCGCCGCATCGTCGGGACGGCAATCGGCATCGACTACGACCGCTTCGGATGGATTGCGATGATGCTCGTCGAGCCGGCGTATCGCGGCCGCGGCCTGGGCGCGAGGCTGCTGGAAGCCGCGATACAGGCACTGCCGCCGTCGAACCCCATTCGGCTCGACGCGACCCCGCTCGGGCGGCCACTCTATCAACGCTACGGATTCGCGGACGAAAGCCTGCTGACCCGGCACGTCCGCGAGCCTGGCGCCGCGGCGTCGATGGCGGCGGAGGGCAGGACCAGGGACGTCCGCCCGGTCACCAAGGCGGCGATGACAGAGATCGTGTCGACCGATCGCGATGTGTTTGGCGGCGATCGGACCGCGGTGCTCGAGTGGATGGCCGAAGAGGGACCGCAGTATGGGTGGTTCGCACCCGCCAGCCAAGACAACCCGCCGAGCTATTGTTTCGGCCGACGTGGACGGCTGTTCGATCAGATCGGCCCTGTCGTAGCTGGCGATGATGATGCCGCGACAATGCTGGTGTCCGCGGCGGCGGCAGCGGCAGGCGATCGACCGACTGTGATCGACGCCTTCGATGCCCGCCCGTCATTCTGCGCCTGGTTGCGCAGAGCCGGGTTCGGGCCGCAGCGTCCGCTGTTCCGCATGCGGCGGCCGCCATCGCAGGCGCCGCGCGCTGAAACAACGCCCGCGCAGCCGGCCGTTCATGAACTGGCAATTCTCGGACCTGAATTCGCGTAACGGCTCTCGGCTCGGCACTCGCCGCTCGGTAACTCGGAGCTCGGGGCTCGGGGCTCTCTTCCCTGGGGGGCATGTCAATAGATTGTGTGGCTTCCGGCTTTAGCCGGAAGATTTACGGTGAGATCTGGCACCTGTAAATGGAAGCCACACCATTCGCACGCACCCTGAAACCGGTTACTGGAAACTCGTCGAAACTGGCAAGCGGAACAGGCAACTGGAACCTGAGAACTGGAACCACTGGGAACTGGAAACCGGCTACTGGAAACTGACCAATGTCCCTCACC
>JBOGIX010000878.1:0-3176 GCA_050744685.1 Vicinamibacterales bacterium
GAGTGGGACTACACCAACGTCGTGTCGATGCTGCGGCTGGCAGGACTCGCGCCGCGGGCCGCCGATCGTAACAGACACGATCCGCTGGTGGTGATCGGCGGCGCGGTGACCTTCGTGAATCCGGAGCCGCTCGCCCTGTTTGCCGACGTGATCGCAGCCGGCGAAGGAGAGACGCTGATACCGGACATGGCCGACGTCTTCCGGCACAGCGACTCGCGCGCCGATCTCCTGCACCGGCTGGCCGCGCGCCGAGGGTTCTACATTCCCGCGTTCTACGACGTCCGCTACGAGGCGAATGGCTCGATTGCCGCTTTCGAGGCGAAGGCAGGAACCGGCGCGCCGCCAACCGTGCAGAAGGCGGCGGTGAAGTCGACGCAGAACCTGGATCCGCCAGCGACCACGATCTTCACGCCCGACACGGAGTTCGGCTCGCGGTTCCTCATCGAGGTCGTGCGCGGCTGCGCCAACCTGTGCCGGTTCTGCTGGGCCGGTTACAACTACCTTCCGGTGCGCGCGTTCCCCGCGGACCGGATCCTCGAGCTGGCGGCGCGGGCCCGGCCGCATTCGGGACGGGCCGGACTCGTGTCGATTGCGCTGTGCGATCACCCGGAGATCGAACGCATCCTGCGCAGCCTGATCGACATGGGCTACGCCGTGAGTCCCGCCTCGCTCCGGCTCGACGACCTCACCGCCCCCATCATCCGGATGCTGCACGAGAGCGGGGAGCGGTCGATCACGATCGCGCCCGAGGCGGGGTCCGACCGCCTGCGGCGGGTGATCAACAAGACGGTCACCAACGACGACATCCTGGCTGCAACGGAGCTGATCTTCGGCAACGGCATCGAGAACCTGAAGCTGTATTACATGATCGGGCTGCCCACCGAGACGGAGGAGGACCTGGTCGGGATCCGCGACCTGACGCTCCACATGCGCGACGTGATGATGCGGCACGCCAAACAACGCGGCCGCATCGGCCGCATTGTCGGCAGCGTGAACCCGCTGATCCCCAAGCCGGGCACCGCCTATCAATGGCTGCCGATGGAAGATCCAGCCGTGACGGATCGCAAGGGCAATCAGCTGCGACGGCTGCTCGCCGGCGTCGACAACGTGTTTTTCAGCATCAAGTCGGAGCGGCATTCCTATTACCAGGCCCTTCTGTCGCTGGGCGATAGGCGCGTGGCGCCGGCGATCGAAGCGGCCGAACGAAACGGCGGCAACTGGCGCGCCGCCGTCGCGGAAACGGGCGTCGATGCCGACTTCTACATCTTCCGCGACCGTTCGAACGATCGTCTGCTGCCCTGGGACATCATCGATGGCGGCATGAAGACGTCTTTCTTCCAGTCGGAGTTCCAGAAGGCGCTGCGCGCCGAGTGGACGCTGCCGCCCAAGCGCGCCAGAGAGAACGCCGGACTCCTGCCGGTGTTACAGCAGGCGGAGAACTGAGGCGGGCGCCGCGATCCGCTACGAGGCGATCGCCGCCTCCGCCTCGTGTTCCCCGTACGCCTGCAGGACGAGATCGCGCAGGCGCTCCTGCGAGGTCGCATCGACCAGCGGACGAAGGAGCGCGAAGCTGCGGCGTTCCCCGTTCACCGAGTACTGGCGGGCGGGAAACGTAACGTTGCGCCCGTTGCCGGTCTTTCGCTCCCACACCGAGAATCCAATCAGCTTGAGGCCCTCGAGCGGTCCGTCGGTGAAGTGCAGCTCCGCATCCGCGAGCTTGCCCGGAGGATTGCCCTTTTCGTTCGGCAGAATCTTGATAGTCATGATCGCGTCTCCCGCACAGGAACAAAGGCAGGCGCCTTTTTTCGTGTGAATCGTCCGATACTCGCGACATCGCAAGGGGCGCACCGATCCGATCCGGCCGCCGAAGGGCAGCGGAAGGTGTTGATCGCGTGGAAGTTGCGCAGGAGGATGGCGGGCATCCGGAGGCGGCGTCCCGGGTCAGCAGACGCCGGCGGAAACTCGCGTTGACGCGGGCGTTCAGTCGCCGATGAGGATCACCTGGGCGATCGCGATTGTCTGCGCGTGTGTGATGGTAATCAGGCTGCTGCGCACCTGCATGGCCTCGGCGCGCCTGCCGGCGGCGCCGTGCAACCGCAGTTGCGGCGGACCGCCGACGCGGACGACCTCGATGTCCTTCCAGACGACCCCGCGCGACTGCCCGGTCCCGAGCGCCTTCATCGCCGCTTCCTTGACGGCGAACCTGCCGGCCAGGTGCGGCACCGGATCGCGCCGCCGCGTACAATAGGCGATCTCACCGTCGGTGAACACGCGCCTCAGGAAGCGGTCGCCGTAGCGCGCCAGCACGTCGGATATCCGCGGAAGGTCCGTGGCATCCATCCCTATTCCGATCACGTTCATGACTGAGCCTCAGCCTAGCGGTGGATTCGAGTGGACGCAAGAGCTATGGGGCGCCGCCCTCCGCTGCGCGCCGCTCCTGCCCGTAGCATCGCACTTCTTCACGACAAGCAATCTCCGCCTTACGGATGACGAAGACGAGTGGCGGGCCGTGGCCGCGCGCATGGCGGTCGAACTGGCTGAGGTGCGGCTGATTCGCCAGGTCCACGGCGTCGACGTTGCCATCTGCCGCGCCGGCGGCGGGAGGCCGACGACCCGACCCGAAGCGGACGTGATCGTCAGCAACGACCCCTCCGTGGCGATTGGCGTTCGTGTCGCAGATTGCGCGCCGGTCCTCCTCGCCGATCGACGCCGGCCCATCGTCGGCGCCGCCCACGCGGGATGGCGCGGAACAGTCAAGGGGGTCGCGGCAACCGCCGTCAAGGCGATGGTCGAGACCTTCGGGTCGGATCCGGCGGACCTGGTCGCGGCCATCGGCCCCTGCCTCGGGCCGTGCTGCGGCGAGGTCGGCGACGAGGTGGTCGAGGCGTTTCGCCAGGCAGGCCACGGCGGGACGGACGTGACGCGCTGGTTTGCGCAGGGACGGACCGGACGGCCTTACCTCGATCTGTGGGCGGCGAACCGCGACCAGCTGGCACGCGCCGGGATCCCGGCCGCCCAGATTCACGTCGCCGAACTCTGCACGAAGTCGCATGCATCACTGCTGCATTCGTATCGAGCAGGCGAGCGCGCCGGCAGGATGGCGGCGATAATCCGGGTGCGAAGCTCTGACGGGTTTCCAGTTGCCAGTAGCCAGCAATTTCCAGACTGGTAACCAG
>JBOGIX010000879.1:0-6457 GCA_050744685.1 Vicinamibacterales bacterium
ATCGCGGACATGCCCTGGGGCGCGATTCCCAGCGTGGCCGCCAGCTGTCGGCGGACGAATGCGTCCTTGTCGTCGAGCCGCTTCAGGAGCGCGGCCTGCACGGGATGATTCGGCTGCGCGAGCCACCGCTCCGTGAGCCGCACCGCCGACGTCCGCACGTCGCGCGACGAGTCGTCGAGCGCTCGGATCACCGTCGAGGGCTCGATGCTGTCCAGCCCGTCCAGCGTCCAGAGCGCGTGCAGCCGCGTCCGCCAGTCGGGCGCCTGTTCCGCGAGGTTCTTCAAACGTCCCGCGACCGACCGCTCGCCGCGCTCGACCAGCAGCCGCTGCGCGGTGTCGCGCCACCACCCATTTGGATGCGACAGCGTGTCGACGAGCTGCGCGGCCGAGGCCTTCGACAGCGACGGCTTCGGTCCCCGCTTGGTGGTCTCGTGCATCACCCGGTAGATGCGCCCGTGACCCTGCGGCTGCTGGAGGTTCCGCGAGAGGATCTGATCTCTCAAGTACTCGGTGATGTAGCCCTTGTGCTGGATGATGCCGTGATACATGTCCACGACATACAAGGTGCCGTCGGGCGCCGACGACAGGTTCACCGGACGGAATCGCTCGTCGGTCGAAGCGATGAACTCCGCGCCTTCGTACGCCTTCTTTCCCTTCAGCGTCGTACCCTCGTCGTTGAGGATGATCCGGCTCACCAGGTTTCCGGACGGCTCGGCCAGGAACACGTTGCCGGAGAGCTCGGCGGGGAGGCGGTCGCCGCGGTAGACGGTCGGGGCGCCGACCGCGGTGAAGGAGGCGAGGGTGCCGTCCGGCCTCAGAACGCCCGTCTGATATCCGCGGTTGACCCCTGGCGTCGGACGGACCGGCCAGGTGATGTTCAGCTCGTCGCCGCCGAGCGGCTCGTAGCTGCCGCGGGTGCGCAGCAGGTTCTTGTTACGCGCGTAGTACGGTGTCGGCACGGAATCGACGAACAACGCCGCGGAATTCGTGTTCCGGTAGACCCGCCCCGCATCGTCCTGCGTGGCGCCCCACTGGCCGCGCGGCAGAGTCTTGTGGACCTCGAACTCGCCGTTCTTGAACCGAAGATAGATGTCCGCTTCCGAGGTGTACATCCAGTTGTCCATCGCCCACAGCAGCGAGTTGGCGTTGTGCTCGACGTTGGCGAGCGCCTGTCCGTACTGGTCGGTCACCGAATCTTTCGTGTCGGCGCGCAGGTCGCCGTTGGTGTCGCGCGCGAACCAGAGGTTGGGCGGCTCGGCCACGAGCACGCCCGTGTCGAGCACCTTCAGCGTGCGCGGCAGCACGAGCTTGTCGAGGAACACGGTCTTCTTGTCCATCTTGCCGTCGTTGTCGACGTCCTCGAGCACGCTGACCCGGCCGCTCGGCTCGCGTTCGGTCGTCGCCGGCATGTCTTCCATGTAGCCGGGCATCTCGATCACCCAGAGACGCCCCTCCGCGTCCCAGTCGATCGCGACCGGCTCCTGGATCATGGGTTCGCTGGCGACCAGCTCGAGCCTGTAACCCGGCGCCACGAACATGGTCTTCATCGACGCTTCCGGCGACAGCACAGGCGACTCGTCGCCGACCTGCTGAAGTCCGGGCGGCCAGGGCTTGCCCTGATACGCGAGTCCTGTGGCGACGAGAGCGAACAAGAGGAGTGTGGTTGATCGAAGCATGTTGTCAGTTTCCAGTCTTCAGTTTCCAGTCTCCAGTCATTTTCTTATGGTTACCAGTCCAGACTGGCAACCACCAGGAATGGCTCGCAACTGGGGGCCAGTAACCAGCCGCCAGTAACCAGTTTCCAGTCTCCAGCGATCTTTTCCCTGGTGACCAGTTCCCGACTGGCGCACCGGAAACGACTGGAAACTGGAGACTGGCGACTGGCTACTGAAACCGACTGAATCACACTTTATCCGGCTCCGGGTGCACCCACGGCGCCCGGTATGGGCGGCGCAGGAGCTTGTTGGCTTCGGCATCGCCGACGACCGCGCCCTTCGCATGATCCCACGTGAGCGATCGCCCGAGCTTCATCGAGAGATTCGCCAGGATGCAGGCGGTGGCCGAGATGTATCCCTGCTCGATGTCCGCGACCGGCGTCTTCCTCGACTCGACGCAGCTCAGGAAGTCCTTCATGTGCGCGCGGATGGCCGGGGCGACGTGGCGTTCGAGATCCTTCTCCGTGCGATCCTCCGGGAACTGCTCCAGTTCGTAGGTCACGTCCTCGTGAATGGGCTTTTCGCCCTTCGCGGTGGGCACGAAGTCGTAGCTCATCACGCCGGCCTTGAGCGTGCCTTTGTCCCCGTAGAACGTGGCCCCCCAAGGATATTTTGGATCCGGAGCCTCGCCCCAGGAACGATGCGTCCACACCACCGGCAGATTGGGGAAATCGAAGGTGGCCACCTGCGAATCGGTGATGTTCGCCTTGCTCGCCTTGTCGATCAGGATGCCCCCGGACGAGCCGACGCGTGTGGGCATGCCCAGATCGAGCATCCAGCGCACCATGTCGAGCATGTGCACGCACATGTCGCCGACGATGCCGTTGCCGTATTCCATGAACGCGCGCCAGCTGCGCGGGTGCACGAGCGAGTTGTAGGGGCGCATCGGCGCCGGCCCCGTCCACATCTCGTAATCGAGATTGGCCGGCGGCTGCGAATCGGGCGGGTTCTGGCGCGCCCGCATGTGGTAGTAGCAGTAAATCTCCACCAACCCGATGGTGCCGAGCCGCCCTTCGCGGATGACGCGGTCGCGCGCGTTGACGAGATGCGGCGTGCTCCGGCGCTGCATGCCCACCTGCACCACCCTCTTGTACTTGCGCGCGGCCGCCAGCATCGCCTGCCCCTCGACGACGTCCACGCTGATCGGCTTCTGCACCCAGACGTCGATGCCCGAGCGCACCGCCTCGATCATCGGCAGCGCGTGCCAGTGATCGGGTGTGACGATGAGGACGATGTCGAGGTCCTTCTGCTCGAGCATCTTGCGGTAGTCGCTGAAGGTGCGGGGCTTCTTCTTCGACACCTGCCTCGTCGCCACCATCTCGGCCGCATCAGCGAGCATCGTCTTGTCGACATCGCAGAGTGAGACGACGTCCACCGGCGCGACCTGGATCAGGCGGAAGAGGTCCGTCTTGCCGTACCAGCCCGTGCCGATGAGGCCGACGCGCTTGCGCGTGTCGGCGAGCTGTTCGGCATAGGCGGGAAGGCCGGAGACGGCCAGGGCGGCGGCACTGTGCTTCAGGAAGGTTCTGCGGTGCATGTGAGCGGCTCCGATCGCGTTCAGCGTTGAGGGTCTGGATGTAAGGGGTTGAGCCTGCCTTGCGCCCCATCAGTCGACCGGTCTCTCTGGCGGCGGCGCCGAGGCGTGGAAGTCCTGATAGAACCGCGGCACGTATTCGTCGAGCCGTTCGGTCACCCGATCGGGATGTGGCGACGCGACGATCAGGCCGGCGTGGTGCCGCTTGCGTATCCGGTGCACGATCTCGGGTGACGTGTAGCCGCTCGTGTCCGGGTTCTCCTGCCGCGCGAGAGACAGGATGATCCCCGCGTGTCCGGCGCGGACGTCCGGGAGTTGATACGTTCCCGATTCCGCGGTCATTTCAACCCGGGCCCACTCGCGCCACAGGTTGATGCCCGTGGCGGCCTCGATCATGTCCACGATATACGCGCCGCCCACCCTGGCGGACGTTTCGAGGAAATACCACTCGCCGTCCTTTCCCTGGATGAACTCCGTGTGCGAGACGCCGCGGCGCAGCCCGAAGGAGTCCAGCACGCGTGCGCAGCGCTCGCGGAGCGGCGGCACGGCCGAATCGTCGTCCGGCAGCGTGCGGGTGACGAAGATGCCGCCTTCGTGCGCAACGGCCATCGGCGGCGTGGCGTAGCGGCTCACCACGCAGAATCTGGGCTCGCCGTCGAACACGATCGCATCGGCGTGATAGACGTCGCCGGGGGTGAACTGCTCGAGCAGGTAGTCGGCCTGCGCATCGCCGAGCGCGTCGATGGCCCGCCAGAGATCCTCGGCGTCGTGGATCTTGGTAATGCCGATGGCCGCCGCCTGCGAGCGCGGCTTGAGCACCCAGGGCGGCCGGACGCGCCCGGCCCACTCGGCGATCGCGGCGTGGTTCAGCACGTGCACGAAATCCGGGCAGGGGATCCCTGCGGCCCGCGCGCTCGTCCGCATGGCCAACTTGTCGCGAAACGCCCGCGCCGTGGTGGTCCCCATTCCCGGCACGCGCAGGTACTCGCGCAGCATGGCGGCGAGCTCGACGTCGAAGTCGTCGAGGGCGACGATGCGGTCGATCTGCTCGGTGCGCGCGACGTGGGCCATCCCCTTGCGGATGTCCGCGTCCGGCATGTCGCGGTGCACGTAGTAGAAGTCGTCGATCGCCTCGCGCGGCCAGTCGGCGTCGCGCAGCTTCTCGTCGGTGAGCAGGAGCACCCGGCGCCCGTCGCGCCGGCACTGGCGCAGGAAGTCGTCACCTTTGCGGTAGGTGGCGATGCAGAAAATCGTCTGGGGCATGCGGCCGGTGTTGATTAGAGTCGAACCGGTTCCGTCGTGCAAGATCTACAGGAGCAGGAGAGCAGGGGAGATCAGGGGAGTTACTGGTTCAGGCAGACCCGGTCGCAGGCTCGAGCTCGACTAGGGGCAAACCGAACATCGCCTTGCACGCGCCAGTCTCACCGGCGTCTGGATACGAACGAGAGAAAAACAAAGCGAGACTCCCCTGAACCCCTGCTCCGTTGCTCCTGTAGGTTTAGCGGGTGCCCGACGCCAGGCGCGTCGCGTCGCGATTCACGAAAAAGAGGATGCCGACGAGCAGCAGCAGGCCGGCGGCGACATAGACAGTCGACGCGAGGGCAATCGCGATGCCCAGGCTCTGGTACTGCGCGATGATCCCGATGACCAGCGGGGCGCTGCCGCCGCCGGCGAGCCAGCCGATGGCATTCATGAATCCGGCAGCAGTACCCCGGGCCTCGGGACCAACCACGTCGAACACCGAGGCGAAGATGTTGGCGTCGTAGAGCCCCTTGAAGAAGCCCCAGGCGGTGAGCGCGGCGATCATGACGCCCACTGAGGGGGTGAGGCCGCACAGCGCGACAAACGGCGCCCCCCCGAGAACGCCGATCATCTGCACCGCCATCCGCCCGCGCGGCGTGCGCCGCCGCCACGTGTCGGCCAGCCATCCGCCGAGCGGGGCGGCACCGAGGCTCGCAAGCTGTACGAACACGGTCGCGGTCAGCCCGGCCATCGCCAGGCCCATGTTGAACTTGTCGTACAGGAACTTCGGCATCCACGACAGCAGGACGATGGCCACGAAGTTCGCGCACATGAACGCGCCCATGAGGCAAAGCAGCGTTGGCGTGCGTGCCACCAGGCGGATGAAGTCGGTCAGCGGCAGCGCGGAGGACGCGGCCGGTGACACCGCGTGAGTGGGGCTCGAGGTTCGCGCCTCGCCGCTGCGGGCAGGGCTGGCGGGCTGGCTCCGAGCGTCCCCTTCGGTGGCGCCCCGCCGCGGCTCGACGAGGAACCGCTGCAGCACGAGTCCGAGCACCATGCCGAGCGCCCCGAAGACGACGAACGACAGCCGCCAGCCGTAGTACTGCCCGATCAGGCCGGCGAAGAAGCCGCCGCCGATCGTGCCGACGTAAACGCTCGTCTGGTGCAGTCCCATCGCCCGCGAACGCGTGTCGCGGCCGTGGTAATCGCTGATGAGCGACATGGACGCCGGGAAATAGAACGTCTCGCCCAGGCCTTCGGCCGCGCGGAACAGGAACAGCTGCCGGAAGTTGCGCGAGAACGCCGTCGCCAGGCAGATGACGCTCCAGGCCTGCAGGCCGCCGAGAATGGCCGTCTTGCGCCTGACACGGTCGACCACCATCCCGGCAAACGGCGCGCCCAGCCCATACACCCACGCGAACGCCGATCCGAGCAGCCCGAGCTGCACGGGGGTGAGCTGCATCTCGCGCTCGAGGAGCGGGAAGACCGAGAAGATCGCCTGGCGGTCCGCGTAATTGCAGACGCAGATCAGCCAGAGCATGAAGACGACCCACCACTTGTATCGGGGGGAGGTCGGCGCGAGTGCAGCGGTTGCTGGCAGCGGGTTGATGGATGTCGGCAAGGGGCGGTCCCGATGGTAAACGCTGATCGCAGCGATTATGGCATTGATGGTCGCCAACCCATTCCGCGCCGGGGCGCTGAGAAATTCGTTGACCTCAGTGGCGTCGTCGCGTAAAACGCGCGCATGATCCGAACCCGGAGCCCGCGAGCAGCAAGCAGCGAGCAGCGAACCGCGAGAAACGAACAGCGACCAGCGAACAGCGGACCGCGACAGCGTGCCTGCCTGATCCTCTCGCTCGCCGTCGCGATCACCGGCGGCTCCTTGACGCTGTTTGCGCAGCAGCCGGCGCCGCAGCAGCCGATGTCGGAAGTCGCGCTGCAGCCGCTCGCGCAGCAGGTGCGGCGG
>JBOGIX010000880.1:0-16554 GCA_050744685.1 Vicinamibacterales bacterium
GGGAACCGGGGAACCGGGGAACCGAATCAGGAAAGGGCGAGCAAATACGGAACGGAACTGGAAGCCCGAAAGCAGGAAGCCGGAAGCTGGGAGCTGGAAGCCGGAAGCTGGAAGCTGGAAGCCGGAAGCTGTTTTATTCGCCCCTTGCGTCCCTGCGCCGATCGAACGCGCCTTCGAGCTCCACGAGCTGGCCGTTCCTGACCTGCACGGCGGTCGCATAGACATGCTCGGCGCGCTTGCCCTTGGCGCCATACATCAGCGTGTCGGCGCGGTGAATGAGCTCGGCGGCCAGCTTGCGCGCGACGCCGCGCCGTTCCGCGATCGCTCCGAGCTGCAGGCACACCACGCCGACGTCCACGCGCACCGGACGGGCGCCGAGCCGGCGATCGTCGCGGGACCAGTCGTGGGCCTCGACGGCTTCCTTGAAGCGGTCGGCGATCTCGAACGCCTCGTCGCATCCGGGCAGGTCCGGGATCAGGAAGCAGAACTCGTCGCCGCCGAACCGCGCGTGCAGGTCGCGTCCCTCGCCCGCCCGCTCGAGCGCGAGGAAGTCTTCGGACCGGATCTGATCCGACAGAATTCGCGCGACGCGCTCGATAATGCGATCGCCGATCGCGTGCCCCAGCGTGTCGTTGTACCACTTGAAGCTGTTGATATCGACGACGCCGACGCCACACCAGCGGACGCGCTGCTCGACCGCGAGGAACGACTCGAGCCGCTCCATGAACCAGTCGAAGTTGAGCAGCTTGGTCTTGGGATCGCGGTGCGACTTCTCGGTGAGATCGGCGACGACCTCCTCGAAGTAGCGGGCGATGTTGCTGACGGTGACGTCCTTTTCCGTCAACTGGTGCTGCAGCCGCTCCATCTTGGCGGCGAAGCCTTCCGACAGCGCGCGGATGGCCTCGTGCTTCGACTCTTCGATGAGCTGTCGCTGGCGCGCGATGACGTGCTCCACCATCGCGAACAGGGCGGCCGCGCGTTCGTCGGCGAGTCCCAGGTTCTCGCGCACCCATTGGCGCAGATCGGCCGTGGTGCGGGGTGACTGGGTGGTCTCGGCGGAGCGATCGGGAATGGGCTGGGCCATGGTCATGGCGCAGTGGTCACATCAAGCGCTGTGCCGCAGCGGTCGGCATATTCTACAGGCAATTCAAACCGCCGGAACAGCCGGGCTTCGACCTCGACCCTTGATCGGTACGCCGCTACACCTTTGTGGCAAGCGAGGGACGTTGCTTCGCGACCACCACGGTCACATCGTCGCGCCGGCGGCTGAAGTCTCGATATAGAACACCCGCAATGAGGCTGCTCGATCGCTGGCGCAGGCCCGGGTAGGCGTCGAGGTTCCAGTGCGAGCCGAGTCCGTCGGAAAACAGCACGACGATCGAGCCGCGCGGGACCGGATAGGCGAATTCCTGGATGCGCGCCGCGGTGTATCCCGCTGTCCCATTGTGCGACACCATATTGTGGCGACCGCCTGCGGCGTGGAGGATCACGCCGCTGATGTTCCCGAGCCCGGCGAACGCAGCCGTGCTGCGCTCGATGTCGATCGCCAGTGCGGCGATGGCGGCGCCGCGGGTCGGCTTCAGCGCACCATGCGCGTCGGCCACGACGCCAGACGGCGCCGATTCGTGCGACGCCGTGAAGACTTTGACGGCGCTTTCTGCCGCTTCGTGCGCCGGCAACCCGTGCCCGAGGCCGTCGGCGACGAAGACTGCGAGGCGTCCCTCGCGCATGCGCCACGCCCAGCTGTCGCCGCAGACGCTTTCGCCCGGTTTGGACACATGCACGGCGCCCAGCTCATAAGCCGGTTCCGAGACGGTCGCTCTCGGAGGTTCGCGCCAGATGCGCGCGAGGATCGCCGTGCCGCTCGTCTGCGTGTAGAGCTCGAACATGTCGGCCTGCCGCTCGATCGCGCCCAGGCCGTGCCCGAGCGAGCCGGTGGTGGAGTAGCCGTCGCGTCGCGACAGCGCGACGTCGGGGATTCCCGGTCCCTTGTCGAGCGCCAGGATTTCGATGCCATCGACGACGCCGTCGTGATTGGTGAGGGGCCGCAGGAGCAGCTCGCCATCGCGGGCGTGCTTCGCCAGGTTCGTGGCGAGCTCCGCCACGATGAGCGCGGCGCGGCCTGATGTGTCGGCGCTGAACCCAATGTTCGCGGCCACCCGCTCGATCACGCGGCGGGGCTCCGCAACCTGGCTCGCCTCCCGCATGGGAAAGGCGGTCGTGACGTTCAACGCCATCGTGTGTAAACGACGCGAGTGCCCGTGCCCGGGGTCGAGTCGATCTGGAACTCGCTCGACAGCCGCCGCGCGCCGCTCAGCCCGAGGCCGAGGCCGCTGCCCGTGCTGTATCCGTCGCGCATGGCCAGCCCGATATCGGGGATACCGGGTCCCCTGTCTTCGAAGGTCAAGCGCAAACCGCGTCGTCCGGCGCGCTCCAGCGTTTCGATCGTCACGCGCCCGCCCTCGCTGTACTGGACGATGTTTCTCGCGAGCTCGCTCGCCGCGGTCACGACTTTGGTCTGATCGACGAGGCTGAACCCGAGCTCCACGGCGCGCAGCCGCACCGCCTGACGCACAGCCACCACGTCCTCGGTCGACTGTACCCGCCGCTCGTCGCTAGTCGCGGTCATCCGCCAGCCGTTTCGAGATTCGCGACCGCAGCAGGTCCATTCCCCGCTCGACGTTCAGCGCGGTCCGCACACCTTCGAGGGAGAGGCCGAGCTCCACGAGCGTGATCGCGACCGGAGGGCGCATGCCGACGACCACGGTTTCGGCATCGAGAACGCGCGACATCGCCGCCAGATCCGACAGCATCCGCCCGATGAACGAATCCACGATCTCGAGCGCGGAGATGTCGATGAGCACCCCCTTCGCGCGCGAGCTGACGATCTTCGCCGTGAGATCGTCCTGCAGGGTCATCGCCAGGCGATCGTGCATGTCCACCTGGATGGTGACCAGGAGATACTCTCCCATTTTCAGGATGGGTATGCGCTCCACGCTCTACTCCTCGTCGCGTTCACGGCGCGCCTCGCGGTCGTCGGGCTCGCGACGGCGCCGCTCGCCGGCGGCCAGCTTCGTGACGCCGAGACCCAGGCGCCGGAGGGCGATGGCGAATGCCTCGGCCAGCGTTGCCTTGGTCAGCACGGTACCGAGGTCCACGCCGAGATGCACGATGGTCTGGGCAATCTGCGGCCGGATGCCGCTGATGATGCACTCGGCCCCCATCAGTCGCGCCGCCGCAACGGTCTTCAGGAGGTGCTGCGCCGTCACCGTATCCACAGTCGGTACGCCAGTGATGTCGATGATGGCGATCGCGGATCCCGAGGTGACGATCCGCTCGAGGAGGTTTTCCATCACCACCTGCGTCCGGGCGCTGTCGAGGGTGCCGATCACGGGCAGGGCGAGCACCCCGTCCCAGAGCGTCACGACGGGCGTCGACAGCTCGAGCATATCCTGCTGCTGCCGGATGATGATCTGCTCGCGTCCCTTCTGATAGGTCTCGGTGGTGAACAGCCCGAGCCGGTCGAGGAGCTGGCTGCATTCGAGCAGCGCGGCGGCGGCTGCTGCAGGGTCGCTGGCCAGACGCCGGCGGAGCGCGTCGTACAGCGTGTCCTTCAGCGAGAAGATGAACAGCGCCGTCTCGGAGGCCGAGAAACCCTGGTGCGCGCGGCTCTCAGACAGCTCCACAAGGAGCTCGCGCGTGTCTGCCCATGCCGGTGAATAGATGTCCATGTTGCCCGACGCCAGCGACTGGCGCAGCAGCGCCACGAAGCGCTGCGACTCATCCGCGAGCTCCGCTCGGCTGGTGCGGTCCGGCCTGAACGACGCCGCGGCCACCTGCGCCTCGGTCCACCGATTGACGATCTCGCCCGCTTCCGCGTCGAGCACCTCGCTGAGCGCACTGCGTCGTTGATCCATCGCGCGTCGATCCTCCCTGGAGCTGGTGATTATAAGGGCCGGTCGGGACGCCGGTGCAGCGGAGTTTCGCCGCGGCGGGCCGCCGCCGCCCGAATGAACTCGCTGAGCGTCCCGCGCGAGAGCTCGGCCTTCGAGAGCAGGCCGTCTGCGTCGCGGAGGACGGCGTCACGGTCGGTCCCAGCCACGGCCTGCGAGGTGACCACGATCACCGGGATGTCGCCGGTGGCCGCCTCCGAGCGGAGCTGCTGCAGCACCTGAAGGCCGTGACGCTCGGGCATCACCAAATCTAGCAGGATCACGTCCGGCCGATCCTCCCGGGCGCGCCGCAGGCCGTCCTCGACCGACGACGCTTCGGCCACGTCGAACACCGGCACCGGCAGGAGCTGGCGAATGAGGTATCGGGCGACTTCCTCGTCGTCGATCATCAGCACGCGAATCGGCCGCTCGTCTCCCGGTTGCAGCTGCACGAGCGTGTCCACCAGGCTGCGCCGATCGATCGGCTTGGCGAGCCAGGCGTCCGCACCGAGCGCGAGCGCACGCCCCTGGTCGCTGCCCGAGCCGACGACGATGACGGGCGTGCGCGCCGTTCTCTGATCGCGGCGAAGCTGAACGAGCAATTCCCATGCGTGCTGTTCTGTCGGCACCATGTCGAGCACGATGGCGGACGGGGCCATGCGATCCAGCGCGGCCTTCGCGTCGTGCACCGAGCAGGCCGGGTACAACTGATACGCGGAGGTGCGCAGCACCTTTTCGTAGAAATACTGCGCATCCGGCTCGCTGCTGAACACGAGCAGCGGCACTCGCCCGGCATCGGGCGTCCAGGTGAAGGCCTCGTGCGGCTCGAGCGTCGGCGTGTGAAACCGGACGGGCATCGTCAGCGTGAACGTCGACCCGACTCCCGGCTCGCTGTCCACCGTCAGGGTGCCGCCGAGCAGGCGGGCGAGCCGCCGCGACAGCGGCAGCCCGAGGCCCGTTCCTTTCACCCTGCCCTGGAGGCGATGTTCGAGCTGCGTGAATTCCTCGAAGATGCGGTCCTGGTCCTCGCGCGCGATGCCGATGCCGGTGTCCGCCACGGTGAACCGGACCGCCTCCGCGCCATCGACCAGGGCGGCGGCCGCGCGCACTTCTCCGCGCTCGGTGAACTTCAGCGCGTTCGAGAGAAGGTTCCGCAGGATCTGTGAAACCTTGCCCTCGTCCGAGTAGACGGGCGGCAGGTCCGCGGGCTGCTCGAAGACGAGCGAGACCGACTGGTTCAGCAGCATCGGACGCAGCATGCCGCGCAGCGCGCCGAACAGGTTTCCGACCTCGAACTCTGCGGGACGCACCACCGTCTTGCCGGCTTCGACCTGCGCCAGGTCGAGAAGATCGCTCACCAGCTCGGACAGCTGCTCGGCCGCCTTGCGGATGTAGATCACTTCCGGCTCCGGGTCGCGCCCCTGCTGCTGGCGGTCGTCGATCATCAGCTTCGCGAGCCCGATGATCGAGTTCACCGGCGTGCGGAACTCGTGGGTCATGTTCGAGAGAAAGCGCGACTTGAGCTCGTCGGCGCGGCGCAGGTGATCGGCCTTCTCATCGAGCTCGGCGTAGAGGGCCACGACTCCACGGTTGGTGTCCTCCAGCTCGCGATTGAGCTCCGTGAGCTCCAGCTGCTTGCGCTGCAGGTCGTTCAGTGCGTGGAGCAGCGCGCGGTTCTGCTGCTGGATCTCCTCGATCAGTCCGGCGGGGCGTTTCTGAGCGAGCGTTTTGACGATCTCCTGCAGGCGGTCGACAGTGACCAGCGGATGCCGCGGCGACAGGAACTTCTCGAGCACGACGGTCGTGCCCCTTGGCGACGACTCGATCTTGAACCGATCCATGAGCCGGCGTGCGCCGACGATGCCGAGCCCCATGCCGGTGGCGGACCGGTAGCGTCCAGCGAGCACATCATCGAGGCGCGGGATGCCCGGGCCCTGGTCGGTGATCGACATCCGCAGCCGCTGCGGCGTTTCCGTCTCATCGAGGGCGAAGGTGACCGCCGCATCCCTTGCGTACCGAAAGGCGTTGCGGACGATCTCGGAGACCGCCGTGGCGACGCGCGTCTGCTCCGAGGCGTCGAAACCCAGCAGTTGTGCAATGTGCCCGGCGCGCTGACGCGCGGTGACGACGTCGTGATCGTGCTGAAGGGGAAGGGACAGAAGATGTCGCATGCGACGTTGAAAAGGAGCCGTACTTTACCTGTGCCATAAGAATGTCGTCCAGCTGCCTACCTCAACCTTAAAGGACGACGCCAGATTTGTTGGATGATCGCGTAGCAAGCCCTGCACCGGCCCTTCGAGCAGTGAGGTTCGGTGTTTGCATCGCCTGTGTAACGAGCCAACCCCTGTATCGAGCGAACCTACCCGTGCACCGTCAACCGTGAGTTCAGGATCGTTTCCCGCCGGCGGCTTCGGCCTGCGCACCTTTCGTTTGCGGAGCGCACGCGATGGCGTGGCGCTGACCAGCCGCACCCGGGCCGTGGCCGAGGATCTCGGCATGCACGCGCGCGACGTGCGCGACCTTTCCTCGGCAACCTACGAGACCGCGCGGCTGGTGATGGCGAACCCGGACGTGGAGGCGGAGCTCGGGCTCTCGGACGGTCCTTCGCTGCAGGTGGTGTTCCGCGTCACGCTGGCCGACGCCGCCGACCGCATCGCGCTTCGCGCGCGGCTGGCCGAGTCGCTCGCGCCCTTCCGCGCCATGGTCCACGAGCTCCGCGTCGAGGACACCGACGCGGGGTTCTCCGTCTGTCTTCGGTCGCTGATTCCCGCGAGAGCGGTCGATCGCATTCAGCGGCTGCCGCTGTTTCGCGCCGGGGCCGACCCGGCGACCGGCGCGCAGGATGTGGCCCCTGCCGAGCTCCCACAGCGCTACGCCGATCTCGATCAGGCGTGTCATGAGCTCCAGGTCGAGCTGCAGGAGACCAATCGCGGCGTGATCGCGCTGCACGCGGAGCTCCAGGCCCAGGCCGACAAGCTGCGCCAGGCCGAAGACCGGCTGCGGCTGCTGCTCGACAGCGTGCAGGACTACGCCATTTTCATGTTGACGCCGGACGGAGCCGTTTCGAGCTGGAACGCCGGCGCCGGCCGGCTCTTCGGCTACCGATCGGAGGAGGTGATCGGTCGTCACTTCGAGTGCTTCTACACGGATGCCGACCGCGTGGCCGGTGTTCCTGGCGATCATCTGCGGCATGCGGCGAAGCGCAATCGCGTCGCGGGCGAGTGCGTGCGCGTGCGCCGGGAGGGCGCCCCGTTCGACGCGCACGTCGTTCTCACGGCGATGCGGCGCGGCCGCGAACGCACGCTCCGGGGGTTCTCGCTCGTGGTGCGGGACATCACCGAACGCAAGCGCCTCGAGCACGATCTCCGTTCGCGCGCAGACGATCTCGCGGCAGCGAATCGTGCGAAGGAAGACTTCCTTGCGACCCTCTCGCACGAGCTGAGGACGCCGCTCAACGCCATGCTCGGCTGGACGCGGCTGCTTCGCACGGGAAAGCTGGAAGGTGCGGCGATGGGACGCGCGCTCGAAACCATCGAACGGAACGCGCACATCCAGGAGCAGCTCATTGCCGACATCCTCGACGTCTCGCGCATCGTCACGGGCAAGCTGCGGCTCGAGCTTCGCCGCATGAAGCTGGCGCCGGTCGTCGAGGCGGCGCTGGATACGGTCAGGCCGGCATCCGAGGCGAAAGGGGTCAGGCTGCTATCGGAGATCGGCTACGACGGAGACGTGCTGGGCGACCCCGACCGGCTGCAGCAGGTCGTCTGGAACCTGCTGGCCAACGCCATCAAGTTCACGCCGACGGGGGGAACGATTACCGTGCGCGTGGAGCAGTCGGGCGCGACTGCCGTGACCACGGTCGGCGACACCGGTGAAGGAATTCCCGCGGCGCTCCTCCCGTTCATCTTCGATCGCTTCATGCAGGCGGATGCATCGGTGACACGCTCCCACGGCGGACTCGGACTTGGCCTGTCGATCGTGCGCCACATCGTGGAGCTGCACGGCGGCAATGTCGAAGCGAGGAGCGACGGGCCCGGGTTCGGCGCGACGTTCCTGGTGCGCCTGCCGGTGCCGGTTGCGTCCGCGACCGTCGAGCAGCCCAGATCGGAGCAGGCCGGGGGCCAAACCGAGATCCAGGTGTGACCTGCGCCGTCAGGATTCCTTCCCGCGCTCGAGATCCTTGCGGGCGCGCTCTTCGACGTCGCGGGCTTCCGCGAGCTGATCGAGCGCCTTGTCCGCGCGGGCCTGCGCCTCGTCGCGCACCTTGCCGCTCTTCTCTGCGGTTTCGCGTGCCTCGCCCGCTTCCGCCTGCGCCTGGCGCAGCGCTTCCTCCGCCGCATCGAGACGGCGCTGCGCCTTCTCCGCCTCACGCGCGGCGCGCGCCGCTTCGAACTCTTCGCGACGGGCAACCTGTTCGGCATCGCGTGTGGCACGCGAGGCGGCGGTCACCGCGTCCCGCGCGGCGGCCAGCCGCGCGGCTTGCGCCTTGCGATCTTCTGCGCCGCCGGTCGCGGGCGGGCGCGGCGCTTTTGGTTTTGCGGGCGGCGGCGCGGCTTTCACGCGGCCTGCAGGCGCCGCCACGCCGAGCACTTCGAAACCACGCGGCTCCAGCTGACGCGAGAGGCGCCCCGGGGGCTCCTCGGAGGGCAGGGCCCGCAGCGTGGTCTGGATCGCCTGCCGCGTCGCGTCGGTTACCGGGTGCCCGCTGTCGGCGAGCAGCGTCAGAATCGCCTTGAACGCACGCTCGATGGCGTCGTCGTGCGCCTTGCCGGCGCCGCGCAGGTCGGCGCGCTGGCCGCGCAGCGCGGCGTTGTGCGTCGCGCGAATGTCCGCGGCCGCGTCGATCAGCTGGTCGTAGATGTCGCGCTGCTGCCAATAGAGCTGGTTGATGGCCCACGCAGGCAGCGTAGGTTTCTGGAGTGCGCGGATTTCTGCGCCGTCGGGCCCCGCGCTCTTCGCGAGGGCGTTTCGTTCGGCGATGAACTCGTTGAGCGGGACCTGGTACAGGCGATCGACGGCCGGGGCGGGTGAGCGGCGCGCCATCGGCCGGTGGCGTCAGCCCTGGTTGTTCGGGACCGGCTCGATCGTCCAGCGCAGGCGGGGCGTCGTGGTCCCGGTCGCGGGCTCGCGGCGGATCTCGAAGCGAACGCTGAACGGACGGCGATCGCGCGGCCGGAACGGAAGGCTGCGGCTGGCAATCTGGCCGTCGAGCGCGCGCGCCATGTCGCTGAAGACGTGGTGACGCTCGGCGGCGAAGAACGCGGTGAGGTTGCGGCCGAGCGCGCCGCGGGCGGAAAGGTTCAGCAGGCGATGGCCCGGTCCGCTGATCTCCACCATCACGCCACGATCGTCGGTGACGATCCAGGCGTCGAAATCATCGGCTGGCGCTTCGTCCGGCTCGAGAAAATGCCGGACGATGTGGACGAGACGATCGGCGGGCACCGGCTCGATCAGGTAAGCGTCAGCGCCGCACGCCAGACCGTCCTGCCGGCCCTGCGCGGTGGCGTAGGTCGACGTGATCATCACGACCGGCAACGCCGGCCGCTGTGCCTTGATCCGCTCGCACACCTGATACCCGTCGCCGTCCGGCAACCGCAGATCGAGCAGCACCAGGTTGAGCGAGTCGTCGGTGGCGGTGCGCAGGGCGTCGGCGCAGTTGACCGCTTCCACCACCTGGAATCCCGCGCGCTCGAGGATGCGACTTTTCAGAAAGCGTGCGGGCGAATTGTCTTCGACGTTCAGTATTCGGGCCATGGCACCGGTTTGGAAACGAGCCATTATAGCGCGACGGCCCCCGGTGCGTTGTCGGTTTCGGGGGCGGGTGCCGGCTCTCTCGCCGGCAGGACGATCCGGATTGTCGTGCCTTTGCCGGGCCCTTCGCTCGTGGCCGAGATGTGGCCCCCGTGCGCCTCGACCAGGTGGCGCACGAGCGCAAGGCCCAGCCCGAGCCCGCCGTGGCCGCGCGTGCTGCTGCTGTCGGCCTGGCGGAAGCGGTCGAACATGAACGGCAGGAACGCGGCCTCGATGCCCTGGCCCGTGTCGCTGATGGTCAGCTGCACGTGCTGGGTGTTCCGTGCCACGTGCACGGCGATCGCGCCCCCTTCCGGCGTGAACTTCGTGGCGTTCGAGAGCAGGTTCCAGACGATCTGCCGCAGGCGGTGCGGATCGCCGGTGATCTCGGCATCCGCCTCGAGGTCGAGCCGCAGCTCTTGACGTTTCCCGAGCACTGCGGGCGTGAACGCGTCGGCGGTGGACTGCACGATCTCGCAGACGTCCACCGGCTCCGACGCCAGCGCCATCCGTCCCGTCACGATGCGCGACAGATCGAGCACGTCGTCCACCAGCCTGGCCTGCGCCTGCGCGTTGCGATAGATGGCGGCGAGCGCCTGTTTCTGCTGCTCGGACGAGAGATGGCGCCGGGTCAGCATGTGCGACCAGCCGAGCACGGCGTTCAACGGCGTGCGCAGCTCGTGCGAGAGCGTGGCGAGGAATTCGTCCTTCAGACGATTGGCGCGCTCCGCTTCGGCGCGAGCGTCGCGCTCGCGCTCCAGCAGTTCCTGGCGCTCCTGCGTCTGCTGCCTGAGCGCGAGCTCGGATTGGCGCTGGCTCGAGGCGTCGCGAAATACCAGCACGGCGCCGAGCGTGGCCCCGTTGGCGTCGCGGATCGGCGCGGCGCTGTCGGCAACGGGGCGCTCCGAACCGTCGCGCGCGACGAGCAGCGTCTGGACGGCGAGCACCGAGACCGACCCACCACGCAGCGCGCGCTCGACCGGGTTCTGCTGCGGCTCGCGGGTCTCTTCGTGGACCGCGACGAACACGCGCGAGATCGGCTGCTTCACGGCATCCTTGAACCTCCAGCCCGTCAGCCGCTCGGCCACGGTGTTGAGGAAGCTCACCCGGCCATCGTTGTCGGTGACGATCACTCCGTCGCCGATACTGGCGACAGTGGCTTCGAGCGTGAGCTGCGCATCGCGCCGCCGCGCGGCGAGCACGCTGATGGTCAGGGCCGTGGCGACGAATATCAGGAGCTCGTAGGCGTCGGCCGGCGAGGGGACACCGAACGCATCCGGCGGCGGGGTGAAGAAGTAGTTCACGACCAGGATCGTGACGGCAGTGCAGAGTGCGCCTGCGGCAAAGCCGCCGCGGGACGCGGCGAGGAGCACGGCGATGAGGGGAATCAGGAACGGCCGGTCGCTCAGCTCGAGCAGCAGCGTCAGCAGGAACGCCCCCGCCGCGCTCCCGATTGCGGTCGTCGCCTGCCACCACCAGGGCGCCTGCAGGGTCCGGCTCAGCACTGGCGAATTGTAGCCGAGCCCGCGCCAGGTCGATACTGCCTCTCTCGGCAAATTGAAAGCGCCCTCCGCGACCCCATCACCCGCGAGCGCCGAGTTGCGAAGTCCCGAGCCCGCAAGGCGCGAGCCCTCCCGATGTATAACGTGCTGTGCCCGAGTTCCACGCCGAGCCCTACGTCTACCTCGCCGGCCTGTCTCACAAGTCGGCGCTCATCGCGTGGGGTGCGTTCTACTTCCGCAGCCGCTCGAACGGCACCGCCAAGCTCGTGGACGACGACGACCTGCAGTGGGTGCACCCGCCGCGGTGCGACTCGATCGGCTGCCGGTCGAAGCCGTACGGGCCCGCAGAGGTGGAAGTGCGGGACGAGACCGGCGCCGTCGTCGCCACGGCGATGACCAACGAGTGCAATCACTGCCAGGTCTCGGGGCTGCAGGCCGACACACGCTATACCTACACCGTTCGAGTCAAGCACGAGGAATGGGCCAGCGGGCTGCGCTGGGACTGGGATCCCGAGCTGCAGGGCCTGACGCAATCCGGCAGCGTGTATCGCAACGAGTTCCGCACGCTGCCCGATCCCACCAAGCCCTTGTCGGCGCCGTTCACGTTCGCCGTCATCGGCGATTTCGGCACGGGGATGCGCAAGCCGTCCAGCGCGACCAGGCGGCAGCGCGAGGTGGCGCTCGCGCTGCAGCGGGCGGTGGATGCCGAGAACGTCCGCCTGATCCTGACGACCGGCGACAACATCTACGCGTCGAGCCGGTTCCTGCTCTGGACGAAGGACTCGGGTGGGGAAGACGACGACTGGTTCTTCACGTTCTTCCAGCCGTACCGCTACGCTGTCAACCGCGTGCCCGTCTGCCCGTCCATCGGCAACCACGACACGCGGGAAACCGAAGAGTGCGACGACCGCGACCAGGTGATGGACAACTTCTATCTGGGCACGCGGCTGGCGACCGAAGAAGCGGCCGGCCGCGCATCGGTCGGCCCGGGCCTGTTCTACAAGTTCCGCGTGGCCGCGGACGTGGAGTTCGTCTGCCTCGACACGTCGAAGGAGCATTTCTTCCGCCGCGGCAGGCTGTTCTCGTATCCGAAGCACCAGGAGTTCGTGCGTGGTGCGTTTCCGGCACTGCCGGCAGAGCGCATCCGCTGGCGCATCCCGTTCTGCCACCATCCGCCATTCAGCGCCGGGCCACAGCATCACAATACCGACGGCATGGAGGCGCTGGTGGCGCTGTTCGAAGCGGGGGGCGTGCGCGCCTGCTTCAGCGGGCACGAGCACAACTTCCAGCACTCACACTGGAACGGCATCGACTACTTCGTGTCCGGGGCCGGCAGCAAGATCCGATCGGGAACGCCCGGGCGCATGGAAGAGGCGCATACCGTGAGCTGGGCGCCGACGTGCCATTTCCTGCTCGTCACCCTGGACCGTGAGACGATGACGGTGCGCGCCATCGGCGAGGAGGAAGACGGCGGGCTGGTCACGGACATCGAGCGGTTCGATCCGCGTGGACACCGGCTTCGAGGACCGATGCACGTGCCGGCGAATTCGTGAACATCGTGTTGAAGGTCGAACTGCATGCGCACACCGGGCTCGACCCCGTCGATTACATCCCGCACTCGACGCGGCAGCTGATCGATCGCGCCGCCGATCTGGGCTACGGCGCGCTGGCCGTCACGCTGCACAACCGCTACTACGACCCGCTCGCCGACCGCGAGTACGCCCGCGAGCGCGGCATCGTCCTCATTCCCGGCATCGAGCGCACGATTCACGGCCGGCACGTGCTGTTGCTGAATTTCTCGTCGGACTGCGCGGCCGTGGCGAGCTTCGACGACGTGCGCGAGTTGAAGCGGCGGCAGCCCAACGGCCTGGTGATCGTCCCGCACGCGTTCTATCCGACTCCCTCGGCACTCGGCCCCGAGACCAACGGGTGCGAGGATCTGATCGACGCCGTCGAGGTGAACTCGATGTTCACGCCGATGCTGGATTTCAACCGCCGCGCGATCGAGTGGGCGCGCGCGCGCGGCAAGCCGCTCGTCGGCAACACGGACCTGCACCTGCTCGAACAGCTGGGCACGACCTACACACTCGTCGACGCGTCGCCCGACGCCGATGCCATCTGCGAGGCCATCCGCGCCGGGCGCGTCGAAGTGCGATCGCGCCCGCATTCGCTGGTGCGGGCCGTGTGGATCTTCAGCCGGATGCTCGGCGGGGGCGCGATCGGACGCCTGCGCGCCATCTCGCAGCACTGGCGTCACGGACGGTAGAAGCTGGAAGCTGGACGCTGGTCACTGGATAATACGCTGCGAGGAGACCGGATGAACAAAGTTGCGAAGGTGACGTGGGTGTCGATCACAATCCTAGCGGCGATCATCATCATCACCGTGATCCTGACGCGAGGCGGCCAGTAGCCGAGCTTGCCGGCGCGGCGTTCTGGCGCAGACCTGCGAGCTGCGAGGCCCGCCTCGATGTCTCCCTTCACAATCGCCTCGCCGGTTCCGCCAGGCTCTGTCGAGCTGGCAATGCGACGCGCAGTCCCGAATTCGCGACCGAGCCTGCATCGGGAACGCTGCCGGCGGTCACGAATCTGCGATTTTCCCCATTCCTGGCATTTCTCGTATTCATGGCATTCTTGGCATTCCCATTGAACAGGAAGTGCCCTCACACTTGAGTGCCCTGCGATTGGCGGCGCGCTCGCTCGGCCGCGCCAGGACGACGACCGGCATCCTGCTGGTCAGCCTGGGGCTCGGCATCGGCGCCAATGCGTCGCTCTACAGCGCCATCGACGCGCTGCTCTTCCGAGCCCCGGCGGGCGTTCGCGAGCCCTCGCGTCTGGTCACGATTCACACGGCGCAGTACAACGGCGCGCTGCGCGGTCCCAGTTCGTACCCCGACTATCTGTCAGCAAAGGCGGGCGTCGCCGTACTCGAGTCGCTCGCCGCTTTCGACGACTCCCGATCCGACGTAGTCGACGTCGGCCACTCGATGCATCGCGTTCGCATCGTCGCGGCGACGTCCGGGCTGTTCGAGACGCTTGGCCTGACCGCTCACGCCGGCCGTCTTCCCGAAGGCGGCGAGAGCGAGGCGAGAGCCACGGCCGCGGTCATCAGCCATTCGTTCTGGACCACCCTCGGTCAGCCGAGCGATGCGGTGGGCAGCCCGATTCGTGTGGGCAACGAACGCTTCACGGTCGCGGCGATTGCGCCCGAGCGCTTCGACGGCCTCCAGCTCGGGCGGCGGTGGGATGTGTGGGTGCCGTTGAAGGCGTCCGCATACGAGTCGCGGGGCGATCGCCGGCTGTCGATCGTCGGGAGGCTGACGCCCGATGCGGATATCGAGTCGACCCAGGCGGCGCTGTCCGCGCTCGCCGCGACACTGGCGGAGCAGTATCCAGAGACCAACCGGGGCACGCGGTCTGACGAAGCAGAGCCCAGGGAGATACGTGTTGAGCGCTACTCGCGGCTGGACTCGTCACAGCGTACGCAGATGATCTTGATGGGCGTGGCCGTTCTTGGCGCAACCGGGCTGCTCCTGATGAGCGCCTGCGTGAACGCCGCGACGATGCTGCTCTCGCGGAGCGCTGCCCGGCGCCGCGAGCTCGCCATCAAGGTGGCGCTCGGCGCCAGCCGCGCGCTGTTGATCCGCCAGGTGCTGATGGAGACGCTGCTCATCACGCTCGGCAGCGCGGTGCTCGGCCTGCTGTTCGCATCCTGGACTGCGCACACGCTCCCGGCCTTCTTCGCGCCGGAAGAAGCCAGCATGCTCGACATCGGCCTCGACGCCCGCATCGTCGGCGCGACGGTGCTGTTCTCGTGCATCGCCGGCCTGCTGTTTGCCGTCGGGCCCTCGCGACATGCCGCCTCGACGCCCGATGCGGACGTCCTGCGCAGCGATAACGCCACCGTCGGGGAGGCGCCGTCCGGCGCCAGGCTGCGGCGCGCAGTGGTAATCGGCCAGGTCGCGCTGTCGACGCTGATGTTGATTGCGTCCGGCCTGCTCGTACGCGTGCTGGCGTCTGCGCTCGACGGCGGTTTCGGCCCGGGCGGCCGCGGTGTGGCCATCGCGATGGTGAAGATGCCGGGAGCAGATGCCGGAGATGCCTTGCGCGGTCTGCTGTTCTACCGGCGGGCTCTCGAGGCCGCACGCACCATCCCCGGCGCGGAAGCCGTGGCCTGGGCGATGACGCTGCCTGTCGGCCGGGCGACGGTTCAGCGATTCCACGTGCCGGCCGGCGCGGGATCGACCGAGTCCATGGAGCTCGAAGTCAACGTGGCCTCGCCGGACTACTTTCGCACGCTGCGCATTCCAGTGATCGATGGCCGGCCGTTCACGCCGGAGGACGGCGCGCTCACGAAGCCGGTGGTCATCGTCAACGACGTTCTCGCCCGCCGCCACTTCCGGACACGCGCGGTGGGGAGCGCGCTGGTCGATCGCGAAGGGACGGCGTACGAAATCGTCGGCGTCGTTCGCACCGGCCGATACCGGACGTTCCAGGAAGCCGCCGAGCCGATGGTCTACTTCCCGCTCGCGCAGAGCGACCCAACCTACATGCATCTGGTCGTGCGGACGGCTGGCGATCCCAGGCCCGCGCTTCCGGTGCTTGCGAAGATCCTCAGGGCGAGCGACGAAGGTGCAGATGTCCGCTGGACCATGACCTTCGACGATCATCTCCGCGAGGCGCTTTCCCTCGATCGGCTCACGACCACCGTCGTCGTGGCGTGTGCGCTCGCAGCCCTCGCCCTGGCCACGATGGGTGTGTACGGCGTGATGTCGGACGTCGTGCGGCGGCGCACTTCCGAGATTGGCCTGCGGGTGGCACTCGGCGCCGGCACGCTGCAGGTGATCACGCTGGTGTTCGGCGAGGGGCTGCACCTT
Source organism: Vicinamibacterales bacterium (assembly GCA_050744685.1). Classification (GTDB taxonomy): domain Bacteria; phylum Acidobacteriota; class Vicinamibacteria; order Vicinamibacterales; family 2-12-FULL-66-21; genus JACCXG01. Next base: position 16,099 of record JBOGIX010000880.1, read on the forward strand.
ACCGTGACGGGAGCGATCGCCGGCGTCGTGTCGGCCTTGCTGCTCGGTCGCGTCGGCCGATCGCTCGTCGACGGCCTGCCGCAATTCGACCCGGTGAGCCTGACAGCGGTCCCACTCGTGATGATTCTCGTGGTTATCGGCGCGGCGGTGCTGCCTGCACTTCGCGCGCTCCGGATCAGTCCGACCGTTGCGCTCCGAGCCGAGTGAGGGGCTTCGCTCGCAAACGCAGAACTGCCAAAATTGCGGAATTGCCAGAATTGCCAAAATTTACTCTGCGTATTCGCATGCGACAGGACTACCCCTTCGCCCTTGAGCTTGTACATGGAGCCGGAACCCTGAACCTGCCAAACAGCGAACAAGGAACAGCGAACAACGAACAACGGGCAGCGAACAGCGAACAGCGGACCGCGGAGAAACGATCCAGGCGGCCGCGAAGTAGAATACCGCGTCGGATTC
>JBOGIX010000881.1:0-4628 GCA_050744685.1 Vicinamibacterales bacterium
CGAGCACCGGCCCGAGCACGAGCCCGAGCACGCCGAACACCTGCAGGCCGCCGAGCACCGAGAAGAAGATCAGCAGCTCGTGGAGCCGCGCGCGCCGGCCGACCAGCCGCGGCGAGAGGAAGTTGTCGATCGAGCCGATCACCAGCACGCCCCAGCCGACCAGCAGCAGCGCCTTGACGTAAGCCCCGGTCAGGAGCAGGTAGATCGCCGCCGGCACCCACACGACGAACGCGCCGGCCATCGGAATCATCGACATCAGGAACATGACGACGCCCCAGATCAGCGGCGAGGGCAGGCCGAGCAGGAAAAAAATCAGCGTGCCGAGCGTGCCCTGGATCGCTGAGATCGCCAGGACGCCGTAGATCGTCGCGCCGATCACGTCGCGCGTGCGGATCATGATCTCGTGCGACTGCTCGTACTCGAGCGGGACGACGTCGTAGAGCGCATGGCGCAGGCTGTCGGCATCGCGGAAGAAGTAGAACATCGTGAACACGACCAGCAGCATCTGCACCAGCGCGTTGACGACGCCGCCGACGAAGATCAGGGTGGGCCCGGCGATCGCCGCGCTCCACGATTGCACTTGCTGCGCCACGTAGTCGTTCGATCGCCACGCGTCGATGTCCACGTACTGGTCGATCCACCGGAGCGCGGGCTGAATCGCCGGCAGGTCGAGCACGCGGCCGATCCCGCCCTCGGCGTGCTCGACGGCGCCGCGCAGCTCGTTGGCCACGGCGAACGTCACCGCGACGACCGGCAGCAGGATGGTGACGATCACGAGCAGGGTGGAGAGCGCGGCGGCGCTGCCCGGGTTGCCCGTCCAGGCGACGAGCCGGCGGTGCGCGGGGTAGAAGACGACCACCAGGACGACCGCCCACATCAGCACGCCGACGAACGGCTGGAGCACGAGCCAGCACAGATAGGCGGCGATCGCGAAGATGACGATCAGTCCGAGACTGCGGCCCGTGAGGCGATCGGACATGAGACCCTGTGCGGCAACCGAACGACGGCGTCAATCGCCGCGACGCGAACTAGCGCGCCGCGCGTTTACGCGGCGCGGCCTTCTCGGCGGGACGCTCCGCCATGTCCGCCTTCGCGGCCTTCTTCTTGCCCGTGCTCACGCGGTCGAGGCTCTGCCGAAGCGCGTCCATCAGGTTGACGACCTTCGGCGGCGTCTCCTCCACCGTGGCCACGACTTCCTCGCCGGCGATCTTCGCGTCGATGATGCGCTGGAGCTCTTCCTGGTATTCGTCGCGGTACTCTTCCCAGTTCAGCTCCCCTTCGAAGTTCTCGATCACCTGCTTGGCGAGCTTGATCTCCTCCGGCTTCACCTTGGAGGGCACGGTGGTCAGCTCGTCGATGGCGTCCATGCTGCGCACTTCCCTGGCGTGCCGCAGCGTATACATCACGAGGCCGCGCTCCTTGGGCTGCACGGCGACGAGATACTCGCGGCCGTAGAGCGCGAGCTTGCCGATGCCGGCCTTGCCCTTCATCCCTTCCCGCATGACCGCGAACGCCTCGGTGGCCATGTTGCCGTCGGGCGCCAGGTAGTAGGGCCGCTCGACGTAGATCGGATCGATCGCCGCAGCCTCGGTGAACTGCACGAGATCGATCACCCGCGTCGACTCCGGCCTGACCTTCGAGACGTCCTCTTCGGTCATGACGACGTAGCGTCCCTTCTCGAACTCGTAGCCCTTGGCGATCTCCGTCATCGGGATCTCGCGCTCGCAGGTCGGGCACCAGCGCTTCTGCTGGATGCGCGTCTGACATTCGGCATGCAGCTGGTTGAAGCTGATGGTCGCCGCCGAATCGGTCGCCGGGAACACGCGTACCGGGATGTTGACGAGACTGATCTTGAGAAAGCCTTTCCAGGTCGGGCGGGCAGCCATAGCAGTACAGTTCCTCCGCAAGAAGGATTATCGGTCGGATCGGCCCGAAACGCACAAATGCGCAAAAGTGCGCGGTCCCGCACTCTGGCCAGTGGCAGTTTCCGGTCTCCAGTATCCGGTTTTCAGTGATTGTTTGCTGGCCGCCAGTCGCCGGCCAGCCTGCGCTATTTCGTGCGCTGGTCGTCGGTTGCCCGCCCTCGGAATCTCCACCTCCCGCTTCCACCACTGCAGCCGCCGTTCACTGACAAACTGGAAACCGGCAACCATCGGAGAACTGGCAACTGGAAAACCGGCAACTGGAGACGGGCGAGAATCCAGGCGCCCGAAGCTGGAAGCTAAGATTGTGCAATGCCCGTGTGGCGTGATGATCCGGCGCAGGTCCGTCCCATGCTCGCCACGCTGGCGCAGCCCTCGCTCTCGGGCAAGGGATTGATCTACGAGCCGAAGTACGACGGCATTCGCGCGCTGATTCACGTCGCGCCGGGAAAGCCGCACCCCGACATCCGCCTCTGGTCGCGGCTCGGCAACGAAAAGACCCCCCAGTTCCCCTCCATCGTCCGGGCCCTCGAGCCGGTCGGGCGCCGGCTGAAGGCGCCGATTCTCGTCGATGGCGAGATCGTCGCGCTCGACGCCCGCGGCCAACCGGCGGGGTTCCAGCGGCTGCAGGGACGCATCCATGTCAAGGGAGCGCACGACGTCGAGGTGCTCGATCGCGCGCAGCCGACGGCGCTCATCGCTTTCGACCTGCTGCGCGATGGAGAGGATGACCTGCGCGGCCTGCCACTGACGGCGCGGCGCGAACGCCTCGAGACACATCTCGGCGCGGATCTCTCCGCCACGCTGCGGCTCAGCGAACAGGTGGCCTCGGACGGTCGCGCGCTCGAGGCGCGGGCGCGCGAAGAAGGATGGGAGGGACTGATCGTCAAGGAGGCTTCGTCTCCCTACCACTCGGGCCGGCGAAGCCCGGCATGGCGGAAACTCAAGCTCGTGAACTCGGAAGAGTTCGTGGTCGGCGGCTGGACGGAGCCGCGCAACACGCGATCGCACTTCGGCGCCCTGCTGCTCGGCGTGCACGACGCGGAGAGTGAAGGGGCGCTCGTGTATGTCGGGCACACGGGCACCGGCTTCGATCAGAAGGAGCTCGATCGCGTGTGGGCGCTCCTGAGGGCGCGCGAGGTCGACCGGTCGCCGTTCTCAACGCGCATCAAGACCAACGAACCGGCCCACTGGGTGCGCCCCGAGCTCGTCGCGCAGGTCCGGTTCACCGAGTGGACCGCGGATCGAAAGCTGCGGCATCCCGTCTACCTCGGGTTGCGCGACGACAAGCGCGCGAGCGAGGTCACGGCGCCCGCTGCTCGTGCGCGGACCGCGGACCGGCCACCTGATCCCGTGATCCCGCGCATCGCGTGGACCGACAGGAAAGGCCAGACTGCGCGCGCCGCGACTGTAAAGAAGGAAGCACCTGGACTCGCATCCTTGAAACCGGACGATGCGATCGTTCGACAGTTGCGGGCGCTCGAAGACGCGAGGCGCGACGGCGCGATCGAGCTGCCCGCGGGCGAACGCCTCGGCGTCACGAACCTCGCGAAGATCTTCTGGCCGCAGCCGAAGCTGACAAAAGGCGATCTGCTGCGCTATTACGCGACCGTGGCGCCGCTGGTCCTTCCGGCGGTCGCCGATCGTCCGCTGGTGATGAAGCGTTTTCCCAACGGCGTCGACAAGCCGGCGTTCTACCAGCAGCGATCGCGGCTCGAGCAGCCTCCGGCCGGAGTCCGCATCGAGACTGTCGCAGACGATCTTGACCCGATCTCGGAGCCGGACGCCCGGCGCTTCATCGGCGGAAACCTGATCACGCTGCTGTACATGACGCAGATTGCGGCCATCTCGCAAGACCCCTGGTTCTCACGGGTCCAGTCGCCGCTCGTCGCCGATTACGTGGCGCTCGATCTCGATCCCGGGGAAGGCACGCCGTTTACGCGCGTTCTCGAAGTCGCGCGGCTCGTACGCGATGAGCTCCAGTCGCTGCGTGTTCCGGGCGTGCCGAAGACGTCGGGCGCAAGCGGGCTGCACATCTATGTTCCCCTGCCGCCGAAGACGTCGTACGAATCGGGCGTGCTGTTCTGCCAGATCATCGCCACGGTCATCGCTTCGCGGCATCCGAAGCTGGCGACCGTGGAACGCGCCGTACGCGCGCGGCCGCGCGGCACCGTCTACGTCGATTACCTGCAGAACATTCTCGGCAAGACGCTGGCGGCTGCCTACAGCGCGCGGGCGAGCCCGTTCGCGGGCGTATCCACGCCCCTCGCATGGGAAGAGCTCGACGAGCCGATCGATCCGCACGACTTCACGATCCAAACGGCCCCGCGGCGGTTTGCGGAGCGGGCAGATCTCTGGGCGCGACTGCGGACGGCGCGGCCCGCCAGCCTCGAAGCGGTGTTCAGGAAGTACGCGCGATGATGCGACGCAGCCGCTCGCGATCGCCGCGGCTCAAGGGGCGGCGGCGCCGCCCGGCGGTCTGCTGGGGATCGTCGGCGTAAGAAGGGTCCGGCGGCGCCGAGTCGTCTCGCGACCGCCGGCGCCGTTTCTGCGCCACGACCCGGGCGAGCACGAGCAGGCCGCCCGCGAGCAGCAGCGGCGCCGCAATCCAACGGAGGTCCGAGTCGCGCCGCGCGCGACTGGCAGCCATCGTCCGCCGTAGCGCTGCGAACGCCGAGCGCTCGTAGCGTTCGAGCAGGTGCGCGG
>JBOGIX010000882.1:0-3206 GCA_050744685.1 Vicinamibacterales bacterium
CGTCGAGCTCGTCGTGCGGCCGCAGCCCGGGCACGCGGTGACGCTCGGCGCGAACGAGCGGAGGCCCAGCGCCTGCAGCAGCTCGCACGCGGCATAAACCTCCTCACGGCGATCGCCGCCCGGCCGTGGCGTCAGCGACACGCGGATCGTATCCCCGATGCCCTCGTTGAGCAGGGTGCCCATCGACGCCGCCGACCACACGAGGCCCTTCGTGCCCATTCCGGCTTCCGTGAGGCCGAGGTGCAGCGGCTGATCGGTCTTGCGCGCGAGCTCGCGGTAGACGGCAATGAGATCGCGCGGACGCGACGTCTTGCAGGAGATGATGATCTGGTCCTTGCGCAGGCCGGACTCGAGCGCAAGCTCGGTCGACTGGAGGGCCGACATGATCATGCACTCGTTGATGATCTCTTCCGACGTGAGGCCGAGGTCCCGGTCGGTGTTCTCCTGCATCCGCGAGATCACCAGCTCCTGGTTGAGCGAGCCGCCGTTCACGCCGATGCGGACCGGTTTGCCGTTGTCGCGCGCCACGCCGCAGATCGTCGCGAACTGCTCGTCCCGGCGCCGGCCGGTGCCGACGTTGCCGGGATTGATCCGGTACTTGTCGAGCGCCGCCGCCGCTTCCGGATAGCGCGTCAGAAGCAGGTGTCCGTTGTAGTGGAAATCGCCGATAAGGGGGGCCGTGATCCCGGCGTCGAGCATGCGCCGCTTGATTTCCGGCACGGCCGCGGCAGCCTGTGGGACGTTCACGGTCACGCGCACCATCTCGGAGCCCGCTTCCGCCAGCTCGATGCACTGCTCGGCCGTGGCCGCCGCATCCGCGGTATCGGTCATCGTCATCGACTGGACGACGACGGGCGCGCCTCCGCCAACCTGGACCGTGCCGACCCGGACGCCGACCGTCTTGTGGAGTTTCACGAGGGTCATTGGATCAGATAGATCATACCAATTCGCACGATCCGCGGCTGCGTTGCTCGCGGCTCGAGGCCTCGGGGTGAACTCGGGGGAGCTCGGCCTCAGCCGTCGGAAAGCCTTTTGCACTTGAGACCGGATGAGCGTTCCGAGCGTCCTTAACGGTGGACAGCTCGGCGCCACGCCCGGCGATAATGGGAGCACCCGCCACCGTTGGCGACCGTGAAAAGCGCAGCAGTCGAGGAGAAGAAAATGCAAACCAGAGTTTGGTCACGGATGACGGTCGCGGCCCTCGTGCTCGCGCTCGCGAGCGTCGCGTCTGCGCAGCAGACTGTGGGCACGTCCGACATCCAGCGGCTTCAGGATCAGGTTTTCCAGGCGGGTTCCGAGGTCGCGCAGCTGCGCTCCACGGACAGCGCGCTCGCCTCGCGCCTCGAGACGGAGCTGGACGACCTGCGCGAAGAGGTGGTGTACCTCAAGGTCAAGGTGCGGAAAGAGGGGAACGTCAACCGCAGCGAGTACGCGGACCTGCGGGATCGGCTGCAGGAGCTGCGCTCGCGTGCGCGTGGTGAGAGCGCCGCGCCGGGTGCGTCGCGTGGATCCACGAGTCGCGGATCCGGCACCGGAAGCGGATCGGGCGCAGGAACTGGCGCGGGAACCGGCAGTGGCGTTTCCGGAGGCGTCTACTCGGGCGCGCCCGGCACCAAGTCGACCGGCGTATCAGGCGGAGTGTACGACGATCAGCGGCCCTCGCAGTCGAGCACCAGCGTGATCCCGGTGGGCCAGGAAATCGACGTGCGGCTGCAGAACGAGCTCAGTTCCGACACCGCCAAGGTCGAGGACCGGTTCGAGGCGACCACCGTCGCCGATTTGTATCGCGGCAACGACGTGCTCATTCCGGCGGGCTCTGTGCTGCGCGGCATCGTCAGCTCGGTCAACCGCGCCTCGCGCACGGATCGCAAGGGCGAGCTGACGGTCGCATTCGATCAGGTCACGATCGGCGGCCGCAACTACCCGATGCGGGGGACCGTCACGCAGGCGCTCGAGAGCGAGGGCATCCGCGGCGAGGCCGGTCGCATCGGCGCCGGCTCGGCCGTCGGGGCGATCATCGGCGGGATCATGGGCGGCGTGAAAGGCGCGCTGCTCGGCGTGTTGATCGGCGGGGGTGGCACGATGGCGGCCACTGAAGGCAAGGACGTCACGCTGCCGCCCGGCACGATTCTCCGGGTCCGGCTCGATACGCCGCCAAACGTGCGTTAATTCCAGCTTCCAGCTTCCAGCTTCCCGCTTCCCGCAGGGATGCCGGTCGCTGGGAGCTGGCAGCGGGGTGCCGTTCAGGTCGAACTACGCCTTGCCTGCCGCTCGTCCCTTGCTGTGTATGGTTTTCAGCACGGCGCGCGCGGCCTTCAGCGTCTTGTCGATGTCGCGTTCGGTGTGGGCGCCGGAGATGAACCACGCCTCGAACTGCGAGGGCGGCGGATACACGCCGCGTTCGAGGAGGCCGCGGAAGAACGCGCCGTACGCCGACGTGTCTGCGGTTGCGGCCGACTCGTAGTCGCGCACCGGCTGGCCGGTGAAGAACGGGGTGAGCACCGAGCCGAATGCGTTCACCTGGAGTGGAACGCCCGCGGCACGAGCCGCATCGGCCAGACCTGCGGCCAGGCGCTGCCCGAGCGTTGCGAGGTTTCGATACAGCTTCGGCGAGAGCTGTTCCAGCGACCATAGCCCGGCGATCATCGCCAGCGGATTTCCCGAGAGCGTCCCCGCCTGGTAGACCGGTCCCGAAGGGGCCATCATCTCCATCACGGCCGCGCGTCCGCCGTAGGCGCCGACCGGCAGCCCGCCGCCGATGATCTTGCCGAGGCAGGTCAGGTCAGGTCTGACGCGCGCAAGCTGCTGCGCGCCGCCGGCCGCCGCGCGAAACCCCGAAATCACTTCGTCGAAGATCAGCAGGATCTTCTCGCGCGTGCAGATGGTGCGCAGCCCTTCGAGAAACCCCTCGCGCGGCGGGACGACGCCCATGTTGCCGGCGATCGGCTCGACGATGATGGCGGCGACCTGGCGTGGGTTGGCGTCGAGCAGCCGCTCGACCGAGTCGGGATCGTTGTAACGGGCGACGAGCGTATCGCGCGCGGCGGCCGCCGGCACGCCAGGGCTGGTGGGGACTCCGAAGGTCATCGCGCCGGATCCTGCCTGCACCAGGAAGGCATCCGCATGCCCGTGATAACAGCCCTCGAACTTGATGATCTTGTCGCGTCGGGTGAACGCCCGCGCAGCCCGAAGCGCGCTCATCGCCG
>JBOGIX010000883.1:0-4649 GCA_050744685.1 Vicinamibacterales bacterium
GCCCCGAGTCCCGAGTCCCGAGCCCCGAGTCCCGAGACTTCTGCTACCATGCCCTTCGCTCGGCAAGGAGTCCGCTACATGATGAACCGCCGCCTGTTCCTGTCGAAAACCGCAGCTGCAACCGCCGGGCTGGCGGCGCTCCCGGCCAGCATGCGCGCGCAGAGCCCGAACGACACGATCAATGTCGCGATCATCGGGATCAGAGGGGACAACAAGGGCCATCCAACGTGGACCGGACGCGGACGGGGCCAGGACCACTACGAACATCTCGCCGGCATCAAGAACGTCCGCGTGACCCACGTCGTCGACGTCGACGAGCGGCACTTTGCCGGCTCACTCTCGTTCATGAAGGAGCGATGGGGCGGTGATCCGAAGACCGAGACCGATTTCCGGCGCGTGCTGGAAAATCGCGACGTCGACGCGGTGACGATCGCCGCGCCGGATCACTGGCACGCGCTGATGACGATCTGGGCGTGCCAGGCCGGCAAGGACGTCTACTGCGAGAAGCCCGTCAGCCATAACATCGCCGAAGGGCGACGGATGATCGAGGCGGCGCGGCGTTACAACCGCGTCGTCGCCGTCGGCACGCAGCGGCGAAGCGGCGTGGTGCTCGCGAAAGCCGTGCAATTCCTGCGCGACGGCGGGCTCGGGACGGTTCATTCGGGCCGGACGGTCATCCATCGGCAGCGCGATCCCATCGGCGTGGTGTCCGACAGCCTGGTGCCGCCGGGCGTGAAGTACGATCTCTGGCTGGGTCCGGCGCCCTCGCGGCCCTTCAACGAGAACCACTTCCACTATCACTGGCACTGGTTCTGGGAATACGGCACGTCGGACATGGGCAACACCGCGGTCCACTCGCTCGATGCCGTGCGCTGGCTGGTCGGCAAGCAGGAGCATCCACGACACGTGCACTGCACAGGCGGGCTGTTCGAGGCTGGCGCGCCAACGGATCAAAAGACACCAAACACGCAGTACGCCACTTACAAGTACGCCGACGGCACCGAGATTCACTGCGATCTGCGCAACTGGTTCGCCGGTCCGGCGGAAGCTTCGGGCGTGTTCGTGTTCGGCGCCAAGGGATGGATGAAGGTCGGCGACAGCAAGGCCGAGGTGTTCTTCGGCCGCAAGAACGAGCCAGGCCCGGTCCTGACGGCAGACGTGAAAGAGGATTCCGGGCAGGTGCACTTCCAGAACTTCATAGACTGCCTTCGCTCGCGCAAATCCACGGACCTGAAAGCGCCGATCGAGGAGGGGCACCTTTCGACGGCGCTCTGTCACCTGGCGAACATCTCGTATCGCGTCAACCGTTCGGTCGTGTTCGATGCGGCGAGAGAACGATTCGTCGGAGATGAAGAGGCCGACAAGCTGCTCACGCGCACGTATCGCGCGCCTTACACGCTTCCGGACAAGACCTAGCGACTGAAGTTCAGTTGTATCGAATAGTTGTCAGCTTTCAGCTATCAGGCAGGACCGTTGCTCCTTGCGGACTGGCTGAAAGCCGGCACCTGAGAGCTACTCCACTCGAGTGCGCTTGCGCTTGGTCGGTCCCCTTCCCTCCTCCTGTTGATCTCTTGAACTGCAATCGCGGCGTGACAGCGAAGATTGTCGGGATGCAACATGAGCAGCCCGGACTACGTCCACTGCGAAACCCGAGCCGCGAACCCCGAGCCGCGAGTCCCGGACAACGATTATGATTAAGTTTTGAGGTACACCAGGTCGTGGAGAAAACGCCCCCGGACCGGTTCCGCCGGCCCGACGACCGGCTGACCACGCTGACGCCCGGACCCGAGACGAGCGGGAGCTCAGGCGGCGCAGACAGCGGGAGCCTGCCGGCGCGCATCGGGCGGTATACCGTTGCCCGCAAGATCGGTCAAGGCGGCATGGGAGTGGTCTATGCCGCGCGCGACGAGCGGCTCGAACGTTCGGTCGCGCTGAATACGATGTCGTCGCTCGTCCGCGACGAGGCGGCGCGCTCGCGGTTCTGGCGCGAAGCGCGGGCGGCGGCGAGCGTCAACCATCCCAACATCTGCCAGATCTACGAGATCGGCGAGGATGCCGGCGAGCTCTTCATCGCCATGGAGCTGCTCGACGGCGAGTCGCTCGCCGACAGCCTGCGTCGCGGAGCGATGAGCGCGTCGCGCGTCGTGCCGATCGCGCTCGAGATCCTCGCCGCGCTCTCCGCCCTGCACGCGCGCGGCATCGTCCATCGCGACCTCAAGCCGTCCAACATCTTCCTCACGCCGCACGGCGTCAAGCTGCTCGACTTCGGCCTGGCGCGGCCGGAGCTGGAAGCTTCGCTCAACACCGTCGCGGGGCTGACGCGCACCGGCGTGGTGGTCGGGACGCCGCGCTACATGTCGCCGGAACAGGTGAAAGGGGAAACCGCCGACGCGCGCAGTGACGTGTTCGCCGTCGGCGCGATCCTCTTCGAGATGCTCGCGGGCCGCCCGGCGTTCGAGGGGAACACGGTGGTCGACGTCCTCCACGCGACGCTGCACGAGCAACCGCCCGCGCTCACGGGGTCGCCGGCGGTCGCGGCCGTGGACCGCGTCATCCGCCGCGCGCTCGCCAAGCGGCCGATCGAGCGGCCGGCCTCGGCAGACGACATGGCGTCGGAGCTCCGGGCGGCTCGCGGCGTCGAAGGCACCGAGACCGTCGCTCTCGCCCGCCCGCTCACCCGCATCGTCGTGCTGCCGTTCCGCGTGCTGCGGCCGGATCCGGAATCCGATTTCCTCGCCTACAGCCTGCCGGACGCCATCTCGATGTCGCTGTCGGCGATCGATTCGTTGATCGTGCGCTCGAGCGCGACGGCGGCCAGGTTTGCGGGCGAGGCGCCGGATCTCAAGAGCCTGGCGGCGGAGGCCGACGTCGATCGTGTCGTGCTCGGCACCCTCTTGCGCGCCGGCGGCCAGCTGCGGGTCGCCGCGCAACTTGTCGACGCGCCGAGCGGGACAATGCTGACGTCGCACATGGTGCAGTCGTCGATGGGCGATCTGTTCCAGCTGCAGGACGAGATCGCCAGGCGTGTGGTGGACGCACTGTCGCTGCCGCTCCGCGGCGGACTCGCGTCTCCGCGGCCGGATTCGCCGCGCGACGCTCGCGCGTACGAGCTCTACCTGCGCGCCAACGAGCTCGCCCGGAGCTACGACGGTCTCGAGCGTGCCCGCGAGCTCTACGAACGCTGCCTCGATCTCGACCCCGGATTCGCGCCAGCCTGGGCGCATCTCGGCCGCTGTCATCGCGTCATCGGCAAGTACATCGATGGCTCGGCGGATACAGAGGCAGCGGCGGAACGGGCGTTCCGCCGCGCCCTCGATCTCAATCCCCGGCTTTCCGTGGCCCACAAGTACTACGCGAACCTCGAAGCCGACATGGGGCAGGCATCACGCGCCGTCGTGCGCCTGCTCGGCGAAGCCAACCGGCACGGCAACGATCCCATGCTGTTTGCCGGCCTCGTGCATGCGTGCCGGTATTGCGGCCTCTTCGACGAGGCCGTCGCCGCGCACGCCGAGGCGCGGCGGCTGGATCCGAACGTGCCGACGAGCCTGGACCAGACGCTCCTCATGATGGGTGAAATCGATCGGCTCGTCGACGTCAACGCACCACACGTCGTCGCGGGCGCCGACGATGGGATCCGCGTCATCGGACTGGGACTTGCCGGGCGGCGAAGCGAGGCACGCGCACTGCTGGACGAGATGCGTCGCACGAAACACATTCCCGCGTTCCAGTCGTGGGCCGGGTATCTCGACGCATGGCTCGACCGGCGTGCGGCCGACATGGTGGTCATCAATCCCGCGCTGGGGCCCCTCAGGATTCAGGACGATCCGGAGGCGATCTTCCAGGAGGGCTGGCTGCTCTGCGACGCCGGTGAGCTCCAACGCGGCCTCGAGTACATGCAGCGCGCGGTGGCGAAGGGCTACTATCCCCTCGCTACGTTGTCGTCACGACCGCACTTCGATCCGATCCGCGACAACCCTGATTTCCGGAGACTGCTGGACGATGCGGCGGCGGGACGCGCGCGTGCGCTCGAGGAGTTCCGCGCCGCCGGCGGCACGCGCCTCCTTGGCGCCTGAGTCACGGATGTGTCGTGCGCACCTGTCATCCGGCGGGGTGGCGCTCGATCGACTGTCGCGAATGCGTCGATGAAGACGTTGGCCCGCGAGCCGGACAAGGACGAGTTGCTCCGGCGACTGCGAACGGTGCGCCCCGAATCCGCGCGGCTCTGGGGACGGATGTCCGCGCACCAGATGATCTGCCATCTCTGCGACTCGTGCCGCATGGCCACGGGGCAGCAGATGGTCACGCCTGCGACCAGCCTGCTGAAACGAACGGCCGGCAAGCTCGTCGCGCTGTATCTGCCGGTGCGCTGGCCGCGCGGAATTCCCACAGGCCCGGAAATCGATCAGCACCGCGGCGGCAGGAGGCCAGGGGCGTTCGAGGCCGACGTCGAAGATCTCATCGCGAAGATCGAAGCGATGGCGGCAGAGCCGGACGTGCTCGAGGGGCAGGTGCATCCGGTATTCGGCCGCCTCTCGCGCACCGGCTGGCTGCGATGGGCGTATCTGCACAACGACCATCACCTGCGCCAGTTCGGCGCATGAGCCGTCAGTCGGAATGAATTGTGGCTTCCGGCTTCCGCCTTCGCGGAG
>JBOGIX010000884.1:0-5321 GCA_050744685.1 Vicinamibacterales bacterium
GTCGTAGACCGCGCTGAAACCGCCGGTGATCCCTTCGGCCGCGGCGACTTCACGCGTCAGAACGCCATACCGCGAGAGCAGCTGCTGCGCGGTTGCGGTGGACCACTCGGTTGGGGTCACCGAGGCGCCGAGCCGTTGATTGACGAGCGACCATCGGCCTTCCGCCGAGGGAGGCGCAGCGCGGCGGCTCCTGAACGCCCGCGATGAGGTGAACGCGCGCGATCCCAGGGCCGAAGCGCGCGGCCGTTCCCTGCGCCGGCCACGCGCCGCGGGACGGGTGAACGCGCGCAGGGCGCGGAACGTGTCGTTCGTCACGAGGCCCTTCCACACGAGATCCCACAGCACCTCGACCGTCTCGCCCGGGTAGCCGCCTCCCGCAGCGTGGTGCAGATCGGCGAAGAACGATGCTCCCTGCGCTGCCAGGTGCTGCACGATTGCCGCCGCCCGTTCGCCAAGATCGTCAGGTGGGCGCGGCCGATGCAGGCGGGCGATATGGTCCGTGAGATAGAGGGCGAGACGGCCGTCGCGATCGCCGAGCGGTTCGATCCCACACCACACGATCTCGCCGCCAGCGGCCAGCGCGTCGAGGTCCGCGGGGTTGTATGGGTCGATCCGCGCTCCGAGGATCTCGCTCTCGAAGACTGACGCCGGCAGCGGCGCGCCCTGCAGGTTTTCAATGGCGTCGAGCAGCGCATCGAGCCCCTCGCGCGGGCGCAGCACGCCCTGCCAGGACGTCACGAGCCGCCCGAGCACGGCAGGCTCGACCGGCTCGACTTCCTTGCGCAGCCTCGCAAGCGACCGCCTCCTCACCGATTGCAGCACGTCCGGATCGCACCACTCGCGCCCGCTGCCGCCAGGTCGGAACTCGCCCTCGAGCAGCCGGCCCGCGGCGGCAATCTCCTTCAGGGACATCTCCGCGGTCGCCCGGCCAAGACCGTAGCGCCCGGCGAAATCGTCGGTCGTGAACGGTCCGTGCGTGCGCGCGTATCGCCGCGCGAGGTCGAGCGCCGCGTGGGTCACGGGCTGCAGCAGCGATTCGGGCAGTCCCGGTGGAAGCGGCACGCCCAGTGCGTCGCGGTAACGCCCGGCGTACTCGACCGGGATCACCCTGGACTGCCCGCCGATGCTCACCTGAACGACGCGGCGCGCCGCCCGCAGCTCGGCGATCGCCTGGATGGCATCCACTCGACTTCGCCGCGCCAGCTCCTCGGCCGAGAGGTCGCCGAGGCGCAGCAACAGATCGTGAACGGCGTCGATGCTCCTGGCGTGATAGGTCTCGTCGAGATGCTGCAGCTGCGCTTCGACCTGGCGCAGCGCGTCCTCGTCCAGCAGCTCGCGAAGCCCGGCCTCGCCAAGCAGCTCGCGCAGCTGGTTCTGATCGATGGCCAGCGCCTGTGCGCGCCGCTCGGCGAGGGGCGCGTCGCCGTCGTAGATGTAGTTGGCGACGTAGCCGAACAGCAGCGCCGCGGCGAACGGCGACGGCATCGCCGAGTCCACGATGACTGCCCTGATCTCGCGCCCTTCGATGCGGCGCAGCGTATCGACGAGTGCCGGGATGTCGAAGACGTCGCGCAGGCATTCGCGGTACGCCTCGAGCAGCATCGGGAACGATCCGAACCGTGCCGCGACCGCAAGCAGGTCGGCGGCGCGTTTCCGCTGCTGCCAGAGCGGGCTCCGTCCGCCCGGCCGCCGCTTCGGCAGAAGCAGCGCGCGGCCCGCGGCCTCGCGGAACTTGGCCGCAAAGAGCGCTGAGCCTCCGAGCTGCCGCAGCACCAGATCCTCGAGCTCCTCCGAGGCGGGCAGCATCAGCCGTGTATCGGGCGGCTCGTCCGTTTCCGGAAACCGCACCACGAACCCATCGTCGGTCCACATGGTCTCGACGTCGAGGCCCGTTTCGGCCCGCGCCCGCTCGACGACGGCCAGGGCCCAGGGTGCATGGATGCGGCCGCCGAACGGCGTCAGGACGCAGATGCGCCAGTCGCCCAGCTCGTCGCGGCACCGCTCGATCAGGATCGTCTGATCGTCGGGGACGGCGCCGGTGGCGGTGGCCTGATCGGCCAGGTAGCGCATCAGGTTCTCGGCGGCGCGCTGATCGAGATCGTGATGGCGCACGAGCCGTTCGATGGCGCTGGCGGGCGGCAGGCGCCGCAGCGTCCTGTCCATCTCGCCGATGTAGCGTCCGAGCTCGAGCGGCCGGCCGGCCGTATCGGCCTTCCAGAACGGCATCTTCCCGGGTTCACCCGGCGCGGGGGACACGAGCACACGATCGTGTGTGAGCTCCTCGATCCGCCAGGTCGAGGCGCCGAGCAGGAAGGTCTCGCCGACGCGGCTGTCGAACACCATCTCCTCGTCGAGCTCGCCGACGCGTGCCCCGGGACCGCGCTCGCCGAACAGGAAGACTCCATAGAGCCCGCGGTCGGGAATGGTGCCGCCGTTGATCACCGCCACGCGCTTCGCGCCCTCGCGCGCGGCCAGTGTGTGCTTCAGCCGATCCCATGTCACGCGCGGCCGAAGATCGGCGAACTCGTCCGACGGATAACGTCCGGACAGCATGTCGAGCACGCCCTCGAAGATGCCGCGCGCGAGCTCCGCAAACGGCGCCGCGCGCCGCACGGCCGCATAGAGCGCGTGGACGTTCCAGTCGTCCATGGCCACCATGGCGACGATCTGCTGCGAGAGGACGTCCAGCGGATTGCGGGGATACCGGCTCGACTCGATCCTGGACTCACGCATCGCACGCGTGACCGCGGCGCAGGCGATGAGGTCGCCACGATACTTCGGGACGATTACCCCGCGGCTCGCCGCGCCAATGGTGTGGCCGGCGCGGCCGATCCGCTGCAGGCCGCTGGCCACCGAAGGGGGTGCCTCGATCTGCACGACGAGATCGATGGCGCCCATGTCGATCCCGAGCTCGAGCGAGGAGGTCGCCACCAGCCCGCGGATCTGACCCGCCTTCAGGCGATCCTCGACCTCGATGCGCTGCGGCCGCGCCAGCGATCCGTGGTGCGATCGGACCAGCACGTCGCCCGCGAGCTCGTTGAGCGCCGCCGCAAGCCGTTCGGCGATGCGCCGGCTGTTGACGAAGATCAGCGTGGACCGATGCGCCTGCACGAGCTCCAGGAGGCGAGGGTGGATCGCCGTCCAGATCGATGTTCGAGGCCCGGTGGACGAGGCCGGACCGCTGGGGATGTCGTCCGTCTGCCCGATCTTCGCCATGTCCTCGACCGGCACCTCGATCCGCAGGTCGAGGCGCTTCTTCTCCGAGGTGTCGACGATGGTGACCGGACGGTAGGTGAGGGGATGGTCGAGCGGCTGACTGAATTCGTCGTGGATGGCTTCGTGAGTTTGTCCTCGCGGGCGGCCTGTTGCAGCCAAGGGGCCATCTTGCGGCAGGTGAGGCGGACTGGGTTCCGCATCCGTCTCAGGCGCAGACGAACGAGTTCGCCTCGTTCCTGCCGCGTTGGAGCGTGAAGCAATCTTGGCACTCTTGGCGGTCCCCCCATTCCTGGCATTCTTGGCACTGCTGCCGTTGCCCGACGCGCTCCCGCCGAGAAACCTGGCGACCTCGTCGAGCGGCCGCTGCGTGGCCGAGAGGCCGATGCGCTGGAAGCCGGGCGCGAGCTCTTCGAGACGCTCGAGCGAGAGCGCCAGATGCGCGCCGCGTTTGGTAGGAACGAGGGCGTGAATCTCGTCGATGATGACCGTGTCGATCGTGCGCAGCGCCTCGCGGGCGTTCGAGGTGAGCAACAGGTAGAGCGACTCCGGCGTCGTGATCAGGATATCGGCAGGGTTGCGCTGGAAGCGGGCGCGTTCGATCGCCGGTGTGTCGCCCGTGCGAACGGCCACAGTTGGAACGCGGTGCGTATCGCCGCGAGCGGCCGCCCGATTGGCGATGCCGGCCAGCGGCGCGCGCAGGTTGCGCTCGATGTCCACGGCAAGGGCCTTGAGCGGAGAAATGTAGAGTACGCGGCAGCGCGCCTCAGCGGTCGGCGGCTCGAACATGAGCCGGTCGATGCACCAGAGGAAGGCCGTGAGTGTCTTGCCGCTCCCCGTGGGCGCAAGGATGAGCGTGGACTCCCTCCGGGCGATGGCGGGCCAGCCCTGCGCCTGCGGCGGCGTCGGCGCGGCGAACGACGCCCGGAACCAGTCCGAGACGGCGGGATGAAATTGCTGCAAAACGTCTGCGCCGGGCACACGATTATTGTAGGCTTGAAGGTATGGGTGATTCGGGAGAAGGACTTGTCGATGCAGATGCACGCATTCAGGAACGGATTGAGGAGCGGGAATCGGAGCGGAAGCGCCGCGGCGCCGCGCAGCCGGCCGTCAATCCCGAGCGTGTAAGGGAACTCGAGTCGCTGCGGCTGGCGAAGGCGGAGTTGGAACGGCAGGCCACGGCCACCACACATCCGGTCCGCAAACAGCAGATACAGGCGGCGATCGCAGAGCTCGACAAAAGGCTCGGCGCCGGGGCCTGAGTTCGCCGGGCTTCAGCCAGTCGCGCATGCCGCGTTGATGAGATGCGCGAAGGCGAGCGGCGACGGCGGTCGTCGATCGGGATCGGGCTCGAGCGCGGCACGCACCGCGCGCGCCAGCGCCGGTGGCAAATTGTCTCCGTCCGCCGGTGAAATGCCCCGGGCCTGCGCCAGCACCACGTCGGCCAGGGAACCGCGGCCGAATGGCAGCGTCCCGGTCAGCATTTCGTAGGCAATCACGCCCAGGCTGAAAACGTCCGTGCGTCCGTCAGGGGTCTGCCCGCGCAGCTGCTCGGGCGCCATGTACGCCGGTGTGCCGACAATCGATCCGTCGACCGTCAGCACCGTCGGCGCATCGCCCGGTGCGAGCGTGATATCCGGGCGCTCCTGCGCGATCACCTTCGCCACGCCGAAGTCGAGTACCTTGGCCTCCGCGTCGTCGCCGGGCAGCAGGATGTTCTCCGGCTTCAGGTCGCGGTGCAGCACACCCTCACGGTGCGCCGCCTCGATCGCCGCGCACACGCTCGACAGGATTCGCGCCGCGCGTGCCGGCTCGAGCCGTCCTTCACGCACCAGCACGCGGCGCAGATCCTCGCCCCGTACGAGTTCCATCACCAGGTACGCCGCGCCGTGCGGCACTGTCCCGTAGTCGAACACCGACACGATTCCGGGGTGCTGCAGCCGCGCGACGATCTGGGCCTCGCGCCGGAACCGGCGCCGCGCCTCCGGATCGCCCAGCAGCTCGGCGCGCACGATCTTGAGCGCGACGAGGCGATCGAGCCGCATGTCACGGGCGCGGTAGACCGCGCCCATCCCGCCGCGTCCGAGCAGCTGCTCGAGCCGGTACTT
>JBOGIX010000885.1:0-2572 GCA_050744685.1 Vicinamibacterales bacterium
GAAAGCTGGTTACTTCGACCTTTCGCCCCCGCTCTCTCGACCGGCCGTGCCTTGGGAGTTGGAAGTTGGAGGTTGGGAGTTGACGTGGGGAAGCCCTCGAATCAGAAGATCGAATAGACCAGGCCCACGCTCAGCACGATCGAGTCGGCGCGCCAGCGCTCCTCGAACTGCTCGCCGGCCGCATTGCGGTAGGTGATATCCGGCCTGTTGATCATGTAGCCGGTAAATCCGGTGAGCCCGACCCGGGGCGCGAGCGTGTGCGTGACGCTGACGCCGGGCCGGATCGCGAAGCTGTTGTCGACGTCGATCGCCGGCGTGCCGTTCTGCCGGTTCACAAACGACTCCTCGAACTCGACGGCGTTGAACGACGGACCGACGACGACGGAGAAGTTGACGAGCGTGCGATCGTTGCCGATGTTGTAGCCGACGCCCCCCATTAATGGCCGCACGCGCAGCTTGGCGAACTCGCTGCTGCCCGCCGGATCGTGCAGATCCACCCTGAACCAGTTCAGCGCCCCGGCGAAAGCCCAGCCTTTGCGCGGATTCAGCCGCACGAGCGGTCCCACGTGTACCACGCTGTCCACGTCGTCATCCGTCGGACTGACGAAGGTGATCGAGCCGCCCACGCCGACGCGCCCTTCGGACTGCGCGGAGGCGGGGGCCGGAAGCGCGGCGAGCGCCGCGGCGAACACGGTGATTCTGACCAGAGTCTCGGGGATCTGAGCCATCGGTGCTGAGATACGGGGGCTGATGGTCGATGAAAAAAGGGGGGGACGTGCGTTACCACCCCGTCTGCGGGAGTCCCGGCGCGACCTTCAGCGCGTTGCCGTAATAGAGTTTGCGCAGCACGGCATCCGGGAGATCCATGCCGTACAACTTCCAGAACGCGTGATAGTCGCGATAGTAGTCGAAGTACTCGTCGGTCGTCTCGAAGACGCGCCAGTAGTAGGGATACTCCGACGGCGCGTAGGCGTCCTTGCCGAAGAGGATGCGGTCCTGGTACTTGATGAAGAACTCGCGGGCGGCGCGCGGCTGCCGGCCGAATTCGTAGAGCACCGCGCCGACTTCGAGGACGACGTTCTGCAGCGCGTCGAGATGCCGGGCGGCGCGCGCGAAATCGTTGGCGTGCCAGCCGAAGTGCGCGTTGATGAAGCGCGTTTTCGGATTGCGCGCGAACATGCGATCGCGCTCGTTCATCAGCTCCTCGAAGCTCGGGAACCGGTCGCGGGGATACTCGCGGCCGGGGAAGATCGCGAGCTCGAGCCATCGTTCGTTGTGCAGATCGACCGGCGCGAAGAACTGCGCGGGGTCGGCGACGTGAATGAGCACCGGAACGTTGTGGCGGGCCGCGGTCTGCCAGATCGGATCGAGCTCGGGGTCGTCGACCTTCAGGCGCGAGCCGTCGGCCTTGCGCGCGTAGAGCCCCAGGTTCTTGAGGACCTTGAGGCCGATGGCGCCGTCCTTGATGGCCTGCTCGAGTGCGGCGACCTCACGCTCCTTCCAGCCGGGGCTGCCGACGCCGTCCCAGTTGACGTTGGCGAAGACGCGGAAGCGATCGGCATATTTGCTCGAGCGAATGGTGTCGACCGCCTGCTTCAGGGTGTCGCCGCTGCCCGCGGTCAGGTTGACCAGCACGCGGAGGTTCAGCGCGTCCATCTGCCCGATCGTCTGCTCGATGTTGTCCGGCGTGATGCGCAGGTGGCTGTGAATGTCGACCACCGGGAACTTCGCGCGCGGCACCAGGTGCTCCTCGGCGACGACCGTCGACTTCGGCCGGTAATCGACGATGCTCGGTGGAGGCGTCGCTGGCTTGCCGCACCGTCCGGCGCGGAACTCGGTCATGCCCGGGGGGCATTCCTCGCCGGGTTGAATCTGCACCTGCTCCTGCGGTCCGCCGCGCCCGCCCTGGCGGCCGCCTGCCGGGGCGCCCTGGCGCCCTCCGCCTGCCGGCGCCTGCGCTACGAGGCCGGCGCTGACCAACAGCAGCACGCCTGCCGCCCACACGAGTCTTCCCATGCATCCTCCGGATCCGTCCTGAACCGGTTCGAGAATTTTCGATTATTGATCAGGCGTGCACGCGCTGCCGAGTCACTGCGCCACGCGCGCGGAAGAGCGCGCGAGGATCGTCCGGATGTCGCTTACGAGCGCGTCGGGCAGGTAGGGTTTGATCCGGACTTCGGCGCAGCCGGCGGCCATGGCGGCCTGGGCATCCGCCTGGCGGCTGGATCCGGTCATCAGGATCGCGGGGATGTTCGCGGTGCGCTGATCCTCGTGCAGCTGGCGGCAGAGGTCTGCGCCGGTCGCCGCTCCCTGCACCAGCAGGTCCGTGATGACGACATCCGGCGCGTGCGCGATCGCGAGCGCGAACGCCGCATCGACCGTTGCCGCTGTCAACACCTGAATGCCCGAAAATTCGAGGAAGAGCGCGTACATGTCGAGGGTGTCGCGATCGTCGTCGACCACGAGCACCACCGGACGCACGAAGCCTGGAGTCATGAGGGGTCCCACCGCCGGCGACTCGCCACCGCTCGGAAGTCGCAGTCAAGCTGTCTCGGATGACCCAGTCTAGCGC
>JBOGIX010000886.1:0-3544 GCA_050744685.1 Vicinamibacterales bacterium
TGGCGACCGCCGGGTAGGAACGTCCGCCGGGCGTCGGCTCGGAGTAGCCCGCCGAGTCGAGGCGCTCGCGGATCCGCTCCTGGAGCCAGCCGACGGCGTCCGGCTCGACATCGCGAAGCGCGCGCCATTCCGACTCGGACAGGACGACGGTCAGGGTTCGGGAGCTGGGTGTACGCAGGTGACTCATGCACCCAATATAGCGGGCAGCCTCATCCGCGACCCGCATAAAGATCTCATGCGTGCTATCTCACGGGCGAATGGAATTGACGGTCGTTCGCCGGAGTCGCCTGCGGCTGCTTGGCCTTGGCCGGCACGAAGCGCACGAAGGGGCGAAGCACGCGAGTCATCAAGCTGAAAGTCGCACGTCGGAGCCCCTCAGCACCGCCCGGCCGTCGGTCGGAACCACGACGATACGACGATACGATGCCGCACAGATGCTCGATCTTGCTGACATGTCGCGGGGCGTCCCGCGCTTCGCGCGGGGTGGCTAGTCGGTGATCTCGGGATCGCAAGCCGCTGTCTGAAACCCGAGCGGCTTGCAATCCCGAGATCACCGACTAGACACGCGGCCGGACGAAATCCGGCCGGCACGCCCCTCGGCGGAGACGAGCACGTGATCGAACTGCATTCTTCTTCGTGCCCTTCGCGTCTTCGTACCTTCGCGAAGCGCGAAGCGCCAAGCCGTCGGGGCGTGACGGCGTGACAGCCGCCGCGAGATGGCGTCCTGGCCGCGATCGGGCCGCCCGCGTGGATAATAGAAGTCGCAATGGATACGGCTGCGTCTCCGTCCCCGCCGGTCGAGTTCGAACGGACGTCGTCGGACTACGTCCACTGGAAACTCGCCTTCGATGGCCCCGTCGCCACGCTGTCCATGGACGTGCAGGAAGACGCGGGGCTCCGGCCTGACTACCGCCTCAAGCTCAACTCGTACGATCTCGGCGTCGACATCGAACTGGCCGACGCCATCCAGCGCATTCGCTTCGAGCATCCCGAGGTCAGGGTGGTCGTCATCACCAGCCTCAAAGAGCGGGTGTTCTGTGCCGGCGCCAACATCTTCATGTTGCGCGGTTCGTCGCACGCATGGAAGGTCAATTTCTGCAAGTTCACCAACGAGACGCGCATCGCCATCGAGGAGGCGAGCGCGAGCTCGGGGATCACGTTCGTCGCGGCGCTGAACGGGATCTGCGCCGGCGGCGGCTACGAGCTGGCGCTCGCCTGCGACGAGCTCTATCTCGTGGACGATGGCAATTCGGCGGTGAGCCTGCCGGAGACGCCGCTGCTCGGCGTGCTGCCGGGAACGGGTGGGCTCACGAGGCTGGTGGACAAGCGGAAGGTGCGCCGCGATCTCGCCGACGTCTTCGCCACGGTCGCTGAAGGTGTCAAGGGGCGGCGGGCCGTGGAATGGCGCCTCGTCGACGCCGTGTATCCAACCAGCCAGTTCAGGGCCCGCATCGACCAGCGGGCGCGCGAACTGGCCGCCCGACAGGCGAACGACGCGCCGGATCGCGGTATCACGCTGGATCCGCTGCAGTGTTCGATCGAGGCTTCGGCACTCGTGTATTCCGCCGTGCGTCTCGAGATCGATCGCGACAAGCGTGTGGGCACGTTGACCGTGGCCGGCCCCGACGCCCCACAGCCGTCAACCCCCGGCGAGATCGTGCGTGCCGGATCCGGGTTCTGGCCGCTGCGCGCCTTCCGCGAGCTGGACGACGCGCTGCTGCGCCTGCGAATGAACGAGCCGCTCATCGGCACGATCGTGCTCAAGACGTCGGGCGATGCAGAGGCGGTGCTCGCCGCTGACGAGACGCTGCTGGCGCATCCGGATCACTGGCTGGTTCGCGAGACCACGCTGCTCGTCAAGCGCACGCTGAAGCGGCTGGACCTGACCTCGCGCAGCTTCTTCGCGCTCATCGAGCCGGGCAGCTGCTTTGCGGGCTCGCTCTTCGAGTTGGCGCTCGCGGCTGATCGGTCCTACATGCTCGACGATCCCGACCAGCCGTCGTCGGTGGCGCTCTCGGGGATGAACGCGGGACCGCTGACGATGAGCAACGGCCTGACGCGGCTGCAGACGCGGTTTCTCGCGACGCCCGAGGTCGTCGCGCCGCTGCTCGCGCGCGGCGAACCCTTCGAGCCTGCCGAGGCCCTCGACGCCGGCCTCGTGTCGTTCGCGCCGGACGATCTCGACTGGGACGACGAGGTGCGGCTGGCCATCGAGAGCCGGGCGGCGTTGTCGCCCGATGCGCTGACGGCCATGGAAGCGAACCTGCGTTTTGCCGGGCCGGAAACGATGGAGACGAAGATCTTCGGCCGGCTCACGGCCTGGCAGAACTGGATCTTCATCCGCCCCAACGCCGTCGGCGAGCACGGCGCCTTGACCGCCTATGGTACGCAGTCGCGGCCGGAGTTCGACTATCGCAGGACGTAGTTTCCAGTTGCCGGTTCCCAGTCGCCGGAGGTAAAGACATGGTCTCCAGTTGTTAGTTTCCAGTTCTCATCGGCACCGGTCGCTTCGCGAATTGCCGCTGATCGCACGCCGCGCGTCGACGACTGTAGACCGCTCACTGGCGACCATGCGGTAACCGGTAACTGGGCACGGGCAACTGGGGACCAGGAAGCCACTGGGAACTGGCAACCGGCAACTGGTAACTACGGCTGGAAAGCGGGAAGCTGGAAGCTGGAAGCCGGGAGCTAAAAATGATCTCCGCCGAAAAAATCCCGAACAACGTCGGTCTTTCCAGCAACAAGCGGCTGCAGCGCGCGCTGGAGCACTGGCAGCCCGCCTATATCCAGTGGTGGCGTGACATGGGGCCGCAGGGCTTCCAGGACTACCACCAGGTGTACGTGCGTACCGCAGTGAGCGTCGATCCGGCGGGGTGGGCGCACTTCGAGTACGTCAAGCTGCCGGAGTACCGCTGGGGAATCTTTCTCGCAGATCCCGTGCACGATCGGCGGATCGGCTTTGGGGACTTGCTCGGCCAGCCGGTCTGGCAGGAAGTGCCCGGTGAGTTCCGCAACCAGCTCCGCCGGCTGATCGTCACGCAGGGAGATACGGAGCCGGCAAGCGTCGAGCAGCAGCGCCTGCTCGGGCACTGCTGCCCGAGCCTCTACGATCTGCGCAATCTCTTCCAGGTCAACGTCGAGGAGGGCCGCCACCTGTGGGCGATGGTCTACCTGCTCCACAGCCAGTTCGGCCGCGACGGGCGCGAGGAGGCCGAGGCGCTCCTCGAGCGGCGCAGCGGCGATCCCGACAAGCCCCGCATCCTGGGCGCCTTCAACGCGCCGGTCGACAACTGGCTCGACTTCTTCATGTTCACGATGTTCACGGACCGCGACGGCAAGTACCAGCTCCTCGCGCTGGCCGAGAGCGGCTTCGATCCCCTCTCGCGCACCACGCGCTTCATGCTCACCGAGGAGGCGCACCACATGTTCGTGGGCGAAACCGGTCTCTCCCGCATCGTGCAGCGCACGGCCGAGGTGATGCGCCAGAGCCCCGACAAAGACCCGCGGGCGTGCGGAGTCATCGACCTGCCGACCATGCAGAAAT
>JBOGIX010000887.1:0-1700 GCA_050744685.1 Vicinamibacterales bacterium
CGCCACCATCGATGACGTTCGCAGCGCCGTTCTGTCCGGCGCAGTCAAAGGCCCCGCCAAGGTCTGGTAATCGACGAATACGCGCCACGAGCAATGGCGCCGTCACAGTTATGGTCCGAACCCTCGAAATCCGCCGGCTCGGCCTCGTGCCCTACGCGGACGGCCTGTCCCTGCAGAAGGCGCTCGTCGAGGAGCGCAAGGCAGGCCGCATTCCCGACCAGCTGCTGCTGCTCCAGCACCCACCGGTCATTACGCTCGGCGCCAAGGTGCGCAACGACCGTTCGCACGTGCTGCTCGGGCCGGCGGCGCTCGATGCGGCGGGTGTCGAGCTGTTCGAGGCGGGTCGCGGCGGCGACGTTACCTATCACGGGCCGGGGCAGCTCGTCGGCTATCCCATTTTCGATCTTCGACCCGACCGCTGCGACGTGCACCGCTACGTGCGCGACCTCGAGCAGGTGATGATCGAGGCGGCAGCGTCGTTCGGCGTCGAAGCCGGGCGCGTGGACGGACTCACCGGCGCGTGGGTCGGCCGCGACAAACTCGCGGCGATCGGCGTGCGCATCTCGCGGTGGATCACCAGCCATGGTTTTGCCTTCAACGTCACGACAGATTTGTCGCACTTCGACTTCATCGTCCCGTGCGGCATCGCCGACCGGGGTGTGACCTCCCTGGGACGGCTGCTGGGACGAACGGTCCCGCTGGAGGACGTAGAACCCCCGATAATCCGGGCGTTCGAGGCGGTCTTCGAGCGTGAAGCGGTCGAGTCGTCCGGGCTCGCGCCCTTCCGCGCAGGCACCTAACTTACTGATTTATAGCTGCTTACGGCTGGTAAGAAATATTCTCTCTCCCGGCGGAATAACGCCCCTCCGTACGGTGTTCACATCCAGTACGGAGGCCCCCAGCAAATGCGTGACAGCACCGGAGAGCGCGATCTCATCGGCCGGATGCAGGCGGGCGACACCTCGGCGGTTGCAGAATTGTCGTCCACGTACGGCGCACGGATCCATCAGCTCGCGTTCCGATACATGAAGAACTGGGAAGACGCGGAAGAGGTCACCCAGGATGTCCTGATGAAAGTGTTCAGGAAGATCGACGCGTTCCGCGGCGACGCGGCACTGTCGTCGTGGATCTATCGCATCACGTTCAACACCGCGATGTCGCGGCTGCGCACGGGCAAGTCGAGCCGCGCCGCCGAGCAGTCCCGGCCCGATCCTGGTGGTGACGAGGCCGCGATGCCGCCGCAGGATCCGGCGGACTGGTCCACGCTGGCCGACGACCACGTGATGCGGCGCGAGATGCGCGAGCGGCTGATTGCGGCGCTGACGACGCTGCCGGAGGTGTACCGCACGCCGGTCGTGCTTCGCGACATCAACGGCCTCTCAACGGAGGAAGCGAGCCGCATCCTGCACGTGAAGCCGCAGACGCTCAAGTCGCGCCTGCATCGCGGCCGCCTGATCCTTCGTCAAGCGCTCGCCGAGTTCGCCGGCGGCGTCGCGCTGCACGGGCGCGAAGTCAACTAGTCCTCGCGGGCGGCCTTGTTGCTGCCAGGGGCCATCTTTGCGGCAGTCAGCCAGAGTTCTCGCGGGCGGGCTGCTGCCGCTCGCGGCCTCTTCCTGAGTCCGCGAGTTCCCACTTCCCTGGTTGCCGAGTTCTCCGAGCCCCCGAGTACCGAGCGCCCGAGTCTCCAGTTGTCAACTCCC
>JBOGIX010000888.1:0-3204 GCA_050744685.1 Vicinamibacterales bacterium
GACTTGTACTCGAAGGGATCGCCGCGGCCGAACGCGCCGGAGCTGATGCCCTACTACGAAGAGCTGGTGAAGGAGTTCTTCCCGAAGCCGCTCAACTGGTAGCGGACGATTGATTCACACGCTCTGAAGCCCGAAGCCACGCATTTACTCACATCGAGCGTGGCTTCCGCCTTCAGGCGGAAGATCCGTTAGGCTGGAAGCCACTTTCATCCGCCTACCGCAGCGGGAACATCTTCTTCAGCTCTTCGACGGATGCCTGACTGCCGTACTGCCCGAGCTCGAAAGCTTCGGCATACTGCACCTTCTTGCCGCGCTCAGGCCCGTAAAGGGCGACGAGGCGCTCGCGATACTGGTCGGCCACCGCCATGCTCCGTTTCTTGGCGAGGTCGAGCAGATACGAGGCGCGCTCCTTGTCGTTCGCCGGCACGTTGGGCCGCGTCCGCCCCTGCCACGAGTCCTTGTCGCCGAACTGCGACGGCATTGCCGACACGCAGTTCCATTTCTTCTCGGCCGCCGCATCGATGTCGACCACGATCGTCGGCGTGAACGGCTTCGGATCCTGGAATCCGTCGGAGTAGAACATGTAGACCGGATTGCGCGGCGTCGGTGGCGTGTCGGGGACGAAAAACGGCGCCACCACGACGACCGCCGAATCGTTGAGCAGCACGCCCGTGTAGCGATGATCGGGGTGGTAATCGTAGGGGCGGTGTCCCATGACGATGTCCGCCTGCCATTCGCGGATGAGTCGAGACACAGTCTTGCGGTTTTCGAGCGACGGCACCAGCTCGCCGTCGTGGATGTCGAGCACCTCGGTCTCGATCCCGAGGATGCGCGCGCACTCGGCCACTTCCGCCCTGCGCCGCTTCGCCAACGGTCCACCGGCCTGCTCGAAGTGGCCGACGTCGCCGTTGGTCATGGCCACGAACTTCACCTTGTGCCCCGCCGCCGCCCACAGCGCCGCCACCCCGCTCGCCTTCAACTCCGCATCGTCCGGATGCGCGCCGAAGGCGATGATGCGCAGGGGCTTCTGCTGCGCCACCGCCGTCGACTCGGTCATCGACGCCGTGCCCGCCACCACCAACGCAAGAGCGAACGCCCCAAATACCCGTGTCATCGAATCTCCTCTATAAGGCTTACAGGAGCAGGCGAGGAAGGGAGTTGAAGGGAGCTTAAAGCTAAAGAGCTCCCCTGACCTCCCCTGCTCCCATTCTCCTGTTGCACTTGCCCCTGTTGCATTTGTTCAGCGCTGAATGCGCGCCGATCCCCCCTTGGCAAACGCGCGGACCTGATCGAGCGTGGCCATGGTCGTGTCTCCCGGGAACGCCGTAATCATCGCGCCGTGCGCCCATCCGAGCTTGACCGCCTCTTCCGGCGGCTCGCCGGTGAGCAGGCCGTAGAACATGCCCGACGCGAACCCGTCGCCGCCGCCGACGCGGTCGTAGACGTCGAGCTCGCAGGTCGGCGCCGCGTACGTCTGGCCGTTGATCCAGGCGACCGCGCTCCACGTGTGCCGGTTGGTCGAGTGCACGTGGCGCAGCGTCGTCGCCACGACCTTGATGCGCGGGTACCGCTTCACCACGTTGTCGATCATGCCGAAAAACGGCGCGGGATCGAGCGTCGAGGCCGCCGCCTTGGCCGCCACCTCCGGACCGGGGATGCCGAGCCCCTTCTGGAGATCTTCTTCGTTCCCGACGAGCACGTCGACGTGGTCGACGATGCGGGAGAGCGTGGAGACCGCGCGGTCGGCGCCGCCGGCGGCGCGCCAGAGCTTCTCGCGGTAGTTGAGATCGAGCGACACGACGGCGCCGTGCGCGTGCGCGGCCTGCATCGCCTCGATGATCAGTTCCGACGTGGACTCCGAAAGCGAGGCGAAGATGCCGCCGCTGTGGAACCAGCGGACGCCGGCGCCGAAGATGGCGGCCCAGTCGAAGTCACCGGGCTTGAGCTCGGCCGCCGCCTCGTTGCAGCGATTGTAGAAGACGATCGGCCCGCGCACGCCCCAGCCGCGATCGCTGTAGACCGTGGCCATGTTCGGGCCGCGGACACCGTCGTGCGCAAATGTCTTGTAGAACGGCTTCACGCCCATCGAGCGCACGCGTCCGGCGATCAGCTCGCCGATCGGGTAGTCGACCATGGCGGACGCGATGCCGGTGCGCAGGCCGAAGCAATCGGCGAGGTTGGCGGCGGTGTTGAACTCCCCGCCGCTGACGTGAATCGTGCACGAGTGCGCCTTGCGGAACGGGATGACGCCGGGATCGAGGCGGTGAATCAGTGCGCCGAGCGCGAGGAAGTCGAGATCGCCGTGGGCGGGGATCTGAAGAGCGGTGGTCATGTGCGTGTACGTGGCTCCCGAAGTCGAAGGCTACGGCGTCCAATCGGTATGGAAGACCCCGTCCCGATCCAGCCGCCGGTAGGTGTGGGCCCCGAAGAAATCGCGCTGCGCCTGCGTCAGGTTCGCCGGCAGCCGATCGCTGCGGTAGGAATCGTAATAGGCGAGCGACGAGGCCATGGCCGGCACCGGGATGCCGAGGCCGACGGCCGTCTGGATGCAGTGCCGCCAGCCTTCCTGGCGTTCGGCGATCGCGTCGCGGAATGCGGGATCCAGCAGCAGGTTCACGAGATTCGGGTCGCGCGCGAACGCCTGGCGGATGTCGCCGAGCAGGCTGGCGCGGATGATACAGCCGGCGCGCCAGATCTTGGCCACCGTGCCCGGATCGATGCCGTAGCCGTACTCCGCGGAAGCGATACGGAGCATCGACATGCCCTGCGCATACGACGTGATCTTGCTGGCATAGAGCGCTTGTCTGGCCGCCGTGATGAGCCGGGTGCGATCCGCGCGGCCGGCGGGGGCCGGCCCTTTGAGGATCTTGCTCGCGGCAACGCGCTCGGTCTTGAGCGAGGACAGCAGCCGCGCCTCGACGGCGGCGTTCACCGTCGGAATCGCTGCACCGATGTCGAATGCGTTCTGGCTCATCCACTTCCCGGTGCCCTTCTGCTGCGCCTCGTCGAGGATCACGTCCACCAGCGGCTGCTTCGTGTCCTCGTCGATGCGCTCGAAGATGTGCGCCGTAATCTCGACGAGATAGGAACGAAGGTCGCCGTCGTTCCACTCTGCGAAAACCTCGGCCAGTTCGCTGGTGGTCAGGCCGGCACCGCGGTGCAGCAGATCGTAGGTCTCGGCGATGAGCTGCATGTCGCCGTATT
>JBOGIX010000889.1:0-7840 GCA_050744685.1 Vicinamibacterales bacterium
CCCTTGAGGAGACCACCCTGGCGGAGGCGCTGAAGGGGGCGGGCTACGCCACGGGACACATCGGCAAGTGGCATCTCGGCGGCGCGGGTTCCGGTCCGCAGGACCACGGCTTCAGCGTGAACATTGCCGGAGATCACACCGGCTCGCCCCTGAGCTACTTCGCGCCGTTCGCGCGTGAGGGTCGCTTCATGCCGGGGCTCGAGCGGGCGTCGGAAGGCGAGTATCTGACAGACCGGCTGACGGACGAGGCATTGCGGTTCATCGAGGCGAGTCGGAGCGGACCATTCTTCCTGTATCTCTCTCACTATGCGCCCCACATCCCCCTGCGCGCGAAGCCGCAGCTCGTCGACCGCCACAGGGCCCGGGCCGCGACGGGGCCGCAGACCAACGCCATCTACGCGGCGATGCTCGAGAGCCTCGACGGAAGTGTCGGACGGGTGCTGGCACGGCTGGAGACGCTCGGCCTGGCTGAACGGACGATCGTGATCTTCACCTCCGACAACGGCGGGTTGTCTACCGTGGAGGGACCGAACACGCCGGCGACGTCGAACGCGCCGCTCCGCAACGGCAAGGGCTACCTTCACGAGGGAGGGATCCGCGTTCCGCTGCTCGTACGCTGGCCGGGACGTGTCCGTCCAGGCGTGGTGGAGCGGACGCCCGTGACCAGCACGGACGTCTTCCCCACCCTTCTGGCGCTCGCCCGCGTGAACGCGGCAGGTACCGGCGATGGCGCAGATATCGGGGGCCTGCTCTCGGGCGGGACGTCCGTGCCGCCGCGGCCTCTCTACTGGCACTATCCGCACTATTCCAACCAGGCCCGTTCTGCGGACGCGCCCGCCGGTGGCGGACCCGGTGCGGCGATGCGCGATGGACCCTGGAAGCTGATCCAGCACTTCGAAACCGGCTTTCACGAACTGTACGATCTCGAAGCCGATCCGGGCGAACGGAACAACCTCGCGGATGCGCATCCTGAGCGGGTGCTCGCCATGGGCAAGCAACTACATGCGTGGCAGAGCTCCGTTGGAGCGCAATGGCCCTCGCAAAACCCTGCCTATCGACCGTCATCGATTACGCCAGCCGCAAACGGTACGGTCGTGCTTCACGCCCGCGAGGCGGTGGTCCACGGCGAGACTCTCCGCTACGAGCCACAGCCGCACAAGAACACGCTGGGTTTCTGGACGCGCGCGGACGACTGGGTGGAGTGGGAGTTCGAGCTGCCGGCACCGGGGCGCTATCGTCTCGAGGCGCTGCAGGGCTGCGGCCCTGGAAGCGGCGGCGCGCATGTAGACTTCGCGGTCGCCGATGCCCGCCTGACGCTCGTCGTCGAGGACACGGGCGGCTTCCAGAATTTCGTCCGGCGGGACCTTGGCGAAGTGCGGCTGCCGGCGGGACGACACGCGCTCCGCGTGGAACCGCAATCAAAGCCGGGCGCGGCCGTGATGGACCTTCGCGAAGTGCGGCTCCTGAAGATCGACTGAACGCGTGTCGAGGATACGACGTGTCGCTGTTCCGCGACGATGAGGAGTAATGTCTCGAGCCAGGCGCGCTATCCGACAGTGCGGCTACCGCGACACGATTCGAGGCATTGGCTGATCAGTGACGAGCCCCCCGCGCATCGTCGGCGCCATGTCGCGTCAGTCGAGGTCCGCCAAAGTCCGGGCCGATGTCAGAGTGACCGCTCGGCTTCCACCATGTGAACCAGGTGTGTCCGCGTGCCTTGCCGCGACGCATGTAGACGATGGCGTACGGAAGGTACAGCGCGACGCAGAGCACGATCGCGAGCACGACGGCAGTCGAGATCTCCATTGTTGAGCTCCTTCCGGTGCTATCGACATATCTTCTGCAAGCTACGGTCCTGCCCCCGAGCTCGTCTTGACCCTCATCTGGTTCTCGGCAGTAACAGACACACGCGGACTTCGCCGGCAACAATCAGACGTTGCAACTGGTCGACCGCGTACGCAGCGCCGCGCCCGCCCTGCCCGCCTCGCGAATGCGTGCCGTGCTGCCGGCGCCCGGCCACAGTGAGCAGATCACTGTCGGCGGTGTCCCGATTCACGTGCTGCGCATCCGCCACAATCCAGCGCGCCGCCTCCCCGAACAGCACGTGGGATTCCTCATCGGCGGTCCGGCGCCCGTGCTCCACGTCGGCGACGCCGATCCCGAGGCCGACAACTTCACGCTCTTGAAATTACTTCCGCCGGTCGATCTGGCGCTTGTGCCGTTCTGGTACGTCGCCGACGAAGCCGGCCGGCGCTTCGTTGTCGGGTCGATCCGCCCGCGGCGGATCGTGGCGATGCACGTCCCGCCGCGCGACGCACAGAAGATTGGAGCAGCGCTGCGCGCGGCGAATGTCGAAACCGACATGGCTTCAGCGCCCGGATCGCGACTGCCTGTCGAACGCTGACGTTGACCGCTTCGCGCGGTCACTTTCCGGTCGCTGACGAAGCAGGCGAACCTGCTGGACACCGTCGTGCGCAGGTGGCGGCACGCTGGACCGCCGGTCAGGCGCCCTTCTTCGGCTGCTGGTTCTGCCGCTCGGTCGTCGGAGGAACGATCCCCTTCAACCGCAGGTAGACCGCCATCGCGCCGTACATCTCCATGCCGTGCGTCAGGAGGCTCGCGGGCAGAAGTCCCTTCGCCGCCTGGTTCTGGCCCACCTTCGTCAACTCGGTCATGGCGCTCTCGGTCAGCGCACTCACGAGCGGGTCGCAGTACGCGGCGGACGCCTTCAGCAGGGCCACGGCGTCGGCCTTCGTTCGACTCGCGCCTTCCTTGTCGTCCTTGCTCGGGTTCGGCTCGCCTTTCAGCATGGCACACGTGCCGAACTGGGCCAGCGCGACGTGCGCCACGAGCTGACCGAAGGGCCTGATGTCCGCAGTCGGCCTGAAGGCGTAATCCGCGGGCGGCATCTTCTCCGCGGCCTCGACCAGATTGCGCTGAAGATCCTGATAGCCGCGAGCCATCTCGCCCGAGAGCGTGAAGGTTTGGCCGGTCGGCGCCGGCACCTGCTGCGCGGCGGCGGCGGCGGGGATGACCAACATGGCGCACATCAGGGCGCTGACAGTTGCGTTGTGCATGTGAGACCTCCAGACTGCTTCGGTGAACTGTCGACCTCGCGATTTGCGGCGAAGGTTCAGCGCGCCAGCCATGTCAACACTTCTTCCATGAAGATGGCGCTGTCCTTTCCCCAATACGGCGTCAGGTTCTTTCGATCGCCTGAGAGCCTGACGCCTTTCGGATCGCCCAGGAAGAGTGACGCCATGCCTTCCCCGAGCACCACGATGCGTCCACCGGTGCCGAGTCGTGTGTACGCGCCGAAGGGATGCCATGGCTTGCCGTCCTTGTCGAGCTGAAACGCGAACGCGGTACCTCCTTCGACTGCACGCCCGCCGCTGAAGGGCACCTCGCGATCTGCCTTGTTGATCTCGCCGGCCCTGGCCACGCCGCCGTTGTTGTGCAGATACTCGGTATCGGGTGTCAGCCTGAGTCCGAACGGGCCAATGAATTTGTTCACGCCGGTTGTCTCCAGAGGTTGCCGCCGCTCCTCGTCCAGGACGAGCAACAGGCGGCCGCCGCCTTTCACGAATGCGCCGATCGCCTCGGCCTCGGTCGCCGTAAACGGCATCGACGGGGCGCGCAGGTAGAGAATCCGGGCGCCGTCCAGGACTTTTCCGGTGATCGGTTCGGCGGATGTCTGAACCTCGAGTCCGAGTTTCTTCGCGACCTCGTGCAGCTGCCCCGGCGGTGGCATTTGCCCATGCGCTCGATCAAAGACCAGTCGGCCGGGGCCAGGCCCCTGGCCGTGGACACGATCAACGCGAATCAGGCAAAGTCCAACGGCCGCGAACAGCAGGATCGTCCTTTTCATGAGCAGCTCCTCGGCGATGGTGCCGTGCACCGGATCGACGCGCAACGCCCGTGCAGCAGTCCGCACCTGCGCTGCAGCCAGCCGACTCGCCGCGTCCAGGGCGTGCGGTAAGCTTGTCCGCACATGAGCGAGCGAGCTGGATTCTCGCTGAACCGTCGCACGGTCTGGGCCGCGGCCGCTGGCTTCTGGCTGTTCGTGGCGGCGATGTCCGCCGCGCAGATCCTGTGGATCGCGCAGACTCCAGGACAGCGCGTTGACGTGCGCCGGGCGATGGCGTGGCAGACCGCGTACTGGGTTGCGTGGATTCCCTTCACCGTGGGCGTGTGGCACGTCACGCGCGGCTGGCTGCCCGGGCGGTTCGGCGGATGGCCGAAGCTCTTGATCGCGCACGTGGCCATGTTCGCCGCCGTTGCGCTCACGCATACCTTTCTCGTGGCGCTGCTCACGCTGGCGCTCTCGGAGATGTCGCTGTGGGGACACTTCGTGATGCAGCTGCGCGGCCAACTGAACGGGGAAATCCTGATCTACACGGCGATTGCCGGCACCGGCGCAGCCATCACCCTCTACGAGCGCTACGAGGATCGCCAAATCACCGCTGCGCGGCTGCAGGCCGAGCTCGCGGCCGCCCGGCTCGAGGCGCTGCACGGGCACCTCCAGCCGCATTTTCTCTACAACAGCCTGCACAGCATCGCGGCGCTCGCGCGCGCGGGGGACACCGCGGGTGTCGTGCGACTGATCGCCGCGCTCAGCGACCTCCTCCGTCACGTACTCGATGCCGGCGATCGGCACGCCACGCTGCGCGAGGAGCTGCAGATCGTCGAACGCTACCTCGAGATTCAGCACGCGCGGTTCGTCGATCGGCTCGCGGTCACGGTCGATCTCGCGCCCGACGTTGCGGATGCCCGCGTACCGCTGCTCGTCGTTCAGCCGCTCGTCGAGAATGCCGTCCGGCACGGCCTCGCACCGCAGGTGCGCGCGGGGTCGCTCGTCGTCCGTGCCGTCCGCGACAACGGGCGGACGCGTATCGACGTCGAGGACACTGGCGTCGGCCTGCCGTCCGGATGGGCGCTGCACGGGGCCACCGGCACGGGTCTTCGCAACCTCGCGTCTCGCCTCGCCGCGGAATTCGGCGACGCGGCGACCCTCGACGTCGCTCCTCGTGAAGGAGGCGGCGTCAGGGCGACTGTGATGTTGCCCTACACGTTGTCATGACTCACCCCGCGCACGGTTCCGCGCCCCGCGCCTGGCGCGCGACGGAACGAAGGCCGGCTGGCCCCTGGCGGACGATCGTCGTGGACGATGAGCCGCTGGCGCGGCAGACGCTGCGGCTGCTCCTCGGGCGCGTGGAGGATTTCTCGATCGCCGCCGAGTGCGGCCACGGTGCGGACGCCATCGACGCGATTCACCGCGAGCGCCCCGACGTGCTGTTCCTCGACGTGCAGATGCCGGAAGTCGACGGCTTCGAGGTCATGCGCCGCGTCGGGCCGGACGCCGTGCCAGCGGTGATTTTCGTGACCGCGTTCGATCAGTACGCGCTCCGGGCCTTCGAGCAGCACGCGCTCGACTACCTGCTGAAGCCGTTTTCCGACGAGCGGTTCTCGGCGGTGCTCGAGCGGACGCGCGTGCGGCTGCGCGAGCGGATGTTCGCGTCCATGGCTGGACGGCTGTCGGCTCTGCTGTCGGGCCCGGCACCGCCGCAGCGCCAGCTCGTGGTCCGCGACCGCGGCCGCACCATGGTGATTCCGCACGACGAGATCGTCTGGATCGAGGCGGAGGACTACTGCTCGCGGATTCACATGCGCGGGCGCACGCTCCTTATCCGCGAGTCGCTGCGTGCGCTGGAAGAATCGCTCGGCCGCAGCGGGTTCGTGCGAGTGCACCGCTCCGCAATCACGAACGTGCGCTGCGTTCGTACGATCGAGCCGCTGGCCTCGGGCGATCAGCGCCTCACTCTGAGCGACGGCACCGTGCTGAAGGTCAGCCGCACGCATCGGCTTGGCGTGATCGACGCGGTGGCAAAGCGGCCCGTGACCTGAGGCTGGCCGCAGGCCTCTTTCCGCGCGGCGACCGGTTCCGGGTCCACTTCGACCGTAATCGGCGCATTACGGCCGAAATGGTTGTCCGCGAGCAGAGCGTGCGCGAAGTATCGGAGCATGACTTCATCGAGGGGGTCGGCTGCACCTGCTTCTTTCTCGCGCTCTATCCCAACGGAGAGGAGCACAATCCGATAGGTTCACTCCCTCCTGATCGGCGCTCGTCGTCGACACGGAATCCCTGAACAACAAGCCTCCGATCACGGCGTACGGCGTGCGTTCGTCCGGCACTCCGTTTGCCTTGGCCGGATTCAGCCTTTGCACGGCCAAGGGATCTCCCGAGCCCCGGCGCGTCAGGAGTTCTCAGGCTGGCAGCGATGACATCGCACGCAGGAGTCCCCATGCACAACGCGCTTTCACACCTGACGACGATGGTGCTTGTTTCCGGATTCGTGATGACTGAACGAAAGCGGAGGTCACCAAATGGCCAGGATGGTTTCGACTCATGCCCTGCCCCTGCTCATCGCATCGACGTTAGCGGCGGCGTGCGGAAGTCATTCGCCAGCTGGACCTTCTTTATCCACGACGAATGTCGACGCAACCGTGAGGTCCGGTGCCGATCGAGCCGTGCCCATACGCGGGAGGTGCCAGACCACCTTTGTCAACGTGCCGCCACCCGCACCGGCGACATGTGATGCGTTCCAGAATGCGCCGTCCGCGTTCATCGAAATATCGGGAACGTGCCAGCTCTCACACCTCGGCCGCTCGACAACACGTGCCATCCAGCAGCTGTTGTTCGCGCTCGATTCGAATGGGAGTCCTGTCCTGGTCGACGGACAGCCGGTGGTGAACCTGGTCCGCAATTGCGGCGTATTCACCGCCGCGAATGGGGACGAGTTGCGTCATACCGCGTACGCGAACGTCACACCCGGAGGGACTTCAGGAATGGTTGCCCTCGACGGGGGCCTGACGTTTCGCGGCGGCACTGGCGCCTTTGCCTCCGCCGAAGGAGCTGCCTCGCTGACCGGCGCGGCAAATATCGTCACCGAAACGGGGGGCTTCACGCTCGAGGGTGCGCTGAAGCGATGATGTTGCCGACGGCGGCGAGTGTGTCCCCCGCCGGCTCAGTGTAGAGCGGTCCTTCATCGCCTCGCCAGTTGGAGCCACCTCGACGAATGGCTCGGCCAGTTGGACGCGGTTCGCCGAGCGTCGGCCGCTCCGGCTTGACCACCCGCGCCCCTGCTGGACGGGGCCGGCCAGCAGTCCCAGCGCGGTGCAGCCGGAAGTCGGCCACATCGTGTTCTCGCTCAGCGTTCCAACCTTTCCATTGGATAGATCTGTCTAACAGACGTCTGTCATGGAGCCGCTGAAACAGTCGCAGCTGCCGCCCGCGATCGCGCCGCACCTGTCCATGGGGTCCGCGTGCCGCGATCTCTGGCAGGACGTGCGCCACGCGGCGCGCGTCTTTTCGAAGCAGCCGGCCTTCGCCGCAGCCGTAGTGCTGACGCTGGCGCTCGGCATCGGCGCCACCACAGCGATCTTCAGCGTCGTCTACGGTGTGTTGTTGAAGCCTCTGCCTTTTCACGAGCCCGAGCGGCTGGTGAGCCTGCAACAAATCGCGCCGCACGGGGCCGGCGCGAATCACGGACCTGGCACGTATCTGACCTTTCGCGAGAACCACCAGGTATTCGAGGGGATCGGCGCCTGGGATCCGACCGAGGTGTCGATCACGGGAGGCGGCGATCCGGAACGGGTGCAGGGACTGCTGGTCAGCGCGTCGATATTGCCTCTGTTGCGCGTGCAGCCCATGCTCGGTCGCGCCTTCAGCGCCGAAGACGACACGCCCGGCGCGACGCGGCGAGTGATGCTGACCCATGGCTACTGGCAGCGCCGGTTCGGGGGCGCGGACAACATCATCGGCCAGCACCTGGTCGTCGAC
>JBOGIX010000890.1:0-8666 GCA_050744685.1 Vicinamibacterales bacterium
CATAGATCAGGCGAAAGGGCACGCCGAGCATCGGCAGCGTGACCCGCAGCTCTGCGCCGCTCGACGTGCGAAGCTGGCGCAGATCGATCGGCGTTCGCTCGTCGAACGTCTGACCGGCATCGTGGAAGAGCAGCGCGCGCACCTGCGGCGCGATGTCGTAGTAATACTCGGCGTTGAAGAGCACGAACCTGGTACCGCCGGTGGGGACGTCGTTCTCGTTACGCGGGCCGACGGTGCGAATCTCGGTGCCACGGATTTGCGTTTCTCCGCCCATGAAGTAGCGGAGGTAGTAGGGCAGCGGCCGCGAGCTGTAGTTCCAGAGCCAGCCGGCCTGCGCGCGAACGCCGAGCGCCGTACGCCGCGTGACCGGCACGTACAGCACGCCTTCGACGTCCGGCTTGACGAAATGCGTGGTGCCGCCGAGCCATCCACCGGCGTATTGATATGTGCCAGTGAGGCGCAGACCGCTCCGCGGCGAGTACGGATTGTCGACCGTGTTGTGCACGAGCGAAGGGCTGATGCTGCTCTGCACGTGCCGCCCCTCGTCGAGAAACGCCAGGGGCTGAGACGTGCTGCCGGTCGACAGCAATTCCTCGACGGCGGCGCTCGCCGCCGTGTCGATGACCTCGTAACCATAGGTGGCGTAGAGCCGGCTGAATCGCCGGACGGGGAAGCCGATCGTCTGCGTGACGCCGGTCCTGACCTCGCTGTAATCGACCTCGGACGAGGTGAGCCGATAGTCGAACTTGCGCGAAAACAGGCTGGCGCCGGCAGTGATCGGCCGATTGAACAGATATGGTTCCGAGAAGGCGAGCTGGTAGTTGTTGGAGCGCGACCCCTTCTGCACTGAAACCGTCAAGCTCTCGCCTCGGCCCATGAAATTGCTCGTGGTGAATGAGGCATTGCCGAACACGCCTTCGTACTGCGAGGCGCCCGCGCCGAAACTGATCTGGTTGCGGTTCTGTTCCTGGACCGTCAGCGTGACGTCGACGCGATCCGATCGCCCCGGTGTTTTCTCGACACCGACGGCGTCTCCTTCGAGGGCCTTGAAGTATCCGAGCTGATTCAGTCGCCGGATGCTGTACTTGAGCGCCTCGGTGTTGAACACGCCGGCCTCGAGCAGCCCCAACTCGCGCCGCATCACGTCGTCTCTCGTGTGCGTGTTGCCCACGAACGTGATGCGGTTGACGAAGTACTGCACGCCTTCGTCGATCCGCAGCGTGACGTCGACAATCGGCGCACCGCCCGTCGTGGATCGACGCGCAGGCCCAGTCTGGCCATCGGAACCCGCCGTATCACGCGGTTGCAGATCGGGATAGGCTGTGAACTCGTAATAGCCGCCGGCGCCATAGATCTCGCGGGCCTTGTCCAGGCCCTTCCGGATCGCCGTCTCGCTGTAGGTGTCCCCGCTGCCAATCGGGAACAGTGCAGCGAGCGCCTCGCTCGATACCCTGGTGTTTCCCTGGAAGGTGAGTTGGCCAATCCTGTAGCGCTCCCCTTCGGTGACGGGGATGCGGACCTGGACCCAGCGTGTCGTGCCGTCGCGGCTGTCTTCGAGCGGACGCAGTTCCGGCTGCCCGACCTGCGCGCCGATGTACCCGCGATCGCGATAGAGCGCCACCACCGCGTCAGCGTCCTCTGCGAACCTGTCGCTCTGATAGACGCCGTTCCCGCGCATGAACGAGAGCAGCCCGTATTCCCGGTTGCCCTTCATCGCCGCCGCGAGTGCCTCGTCCTCGAGCGCCTTATTGCCGACGAAGGCGATGTCGCGAATGGCCACCCGCGGGCCCTCCACAACCGTAAAGGTGACGTTGACGAGACGCGATTCGCCAGCGACAGGCTTGACCATCGGAGACACCTCGGCGAACTGGTATCCCTTCTCGGCGTAGAGATCCCGCACCGCGCCGGCCGCGCGCCGCATCACACCGAGATCGACGAAGGAATCGATCTGCATGCGGATGCCCTTCTCCTTCAACCGCTCGTCGATGCTGCTGCGATCGACGCGTGTCACGCCCTCGTAGTCGACGATGCGGATGCGCTGCCGCTCTTCCATGTCGAAGATCACGACCTTGCCGATGACGCCGTTGGCCAGGGGGAAGTCCCGCACGTCGATGGCGAGATCGTCGAGGAAGCGCGTCTGCCAGAGGCGCTGGAAGTCTGCCCGCAGCACGGTCTCGGTCTCGTCGGTGTAGGGGACCCAGATGTCGCGCGAGGGTACGCTCGGTTTCGCCTGCAGGTAGTAGAGATACGTTTGTGGCTCGACGAGCGACACGCCCCCTTGCTTCTCGAAGCAGAGCGTCAGGGCGAGCACGATCGGCGGCGAGCCGGCGGGCGGCAGCTTCGCGGGCGCCGGGATGCTCATGCCGCACACGGTGCCGAGCACCGGCAGTTCCTGCGCCGGGCGCAGGGGCGCCTCGAACATGCCGAGTCCGGGGATCGTCGACGTCAACGACGCGGTGAGAAGGAGTGCGCCGAACACGTCAGAACCTGAATCGGACACCAGCGAGCCCGACGATGCGCGTCAGCAGCTCGCCTTCGTCGCCTTTGCGGAGCCGCACGCCGTAGCCGCCCTCGACGAAGAAGCTCGCGCGCGACGAGATCGCGCCCTGCAATCCAGCGAGGCCGGTCACCGCGCCGGCGTCCGACGCCGCGCGCTCGGTGAGCCGGAAGCGATACTCGGCGCCGCCGTAAAAGCTCCAGACGGAGGCCGGCGTGAAGTAGTAGAGCGCGCCCCCGAGGGCCTCGAGCGATGCGGCGCCGGGCCCGGACGCCGCTGTGTCCTCGTCTTCGGCCGGACCGCCGAACTGTCCCGTGCCGACGAGGCCCGCACGGAGCGCGATCTTGTCGAACACAAAGCGATGACCATCGACCTGCACGGTGAAGGTGCCGGCGATGAGCTCCTCGCTCGAGAAGAACCGGCTCAGCGAACCCGACATGCCGAGCAGCGTCGTCCCGCGCTGCGCGATGATTCGAGGTTCGATCTCCTCGCCCTGCGCGAAGCCCGGAGCCGCGCTGCCCATCACGATGATTGACACGACCGCCAGCGTGCGAAGCGCGCAGGCACTTGATCTCCGATTCACGGCACGTCCCGGGAGAGCTTGTTAAAGATGTTAAGAAGGGCGCGTCGTTTCGCGATCGCGCTGCACTCGGTAGGACTCCGAACATCGCGCGAAACTTCCATCGCGCGATCGCGCTGCCATGGCGTCACCTGTGGAGCACATTGCCGCACTCGACTGAGGACGGTTGCTGCGGCGGCCCGTCGTGCCGTGCAGCCGCGTGTGGTGAACCGCCAGCGTGGATGCCGCGAGCACGTTTCGTGCAATGCGGGCCCGGCTGGAGGGCTTTCAATGACACGACCGTCTGCGGGCCATGCGGCCTGGTACGATCGGCGACGTCGAACCGGCGTGGCCGCATGAGTGAAGTGACGTACGGCATCGCGAATGTGCGGCGCGTCGTGCCGGGACGGCGCGAGATCGGCGACACAGCGGAGCTTCGACATGGTGCGGCGATCGCGGGCCCGGACGCAGAGCAGCACCTCATCGCCGCCGCCAGGCGCGGCGATCCGAGCGCGTTCGACGCGCTGGTCCGTCGTCACGAGCGGCCGGTCGCGCGTCATATCCGGGTGATTGCCGGCGCCCGCGCGAGCGACACCGACGACCTCGCACAGGAAGTCTTCGTGCGGGCCTACCGGTTCCTGCACACGTTTCGCGAAGAGAGCTCGTTCCGATCGTGGCTGTTCCGCGTCGCTGCCAACGTCACCCGGTCGTATCATGCGCGCCGAACGAAGCAGCAGGCTGTCTGGGCGGATAGCGGTGAAGGTACGCACGCATCGCGGCTCGAAGACTTGAGCGACGGCCACGATCTGGAGTGCTGGTACCTGCAGCGCGAGCTGATCGCGAAAGCGCTGGCGACGTTGCCGTCCGACCTGCGCCAGTCGGTCGTGCTCCGCGATCTGCAGGGCCTCGAATACCAGGAGATCGCGGCAGCGATGGGGGTGCCGCTCGGCACAGTGGAGTCGCGGATCTTCCGCGCGCGGCAGCGGCTTCGGCCGGTGCTGGCGGACTTGCTCAGGGGGAAAAAGAGGCAGTAAGCAGTGTCCGGTTGCCGGTTTGCAGGCTCCAGGCTCTTGTGATGGTCGGCAGTTGCCTGTTCGCAGTTACCCGTTACCGGTGTCCCGGCTGCAGTGCGTTCAACGGTAACCGGTCTCCGTTGTGCGTTTCAGCCAACAATCGGCGCGTTCGGGACCCAACTGTTGACTGGTGACTGGAAATGATTGGCGATCGCTGGCAACTGGAAACAGGAAACCCTCAACTGCGTCGTGCGCGTCCTCTCACAGCTCATCAAAAACACGTGTCGTCCGACAAGATCGCCACAAAGAAACCGTGGCGACCGTGAAGTGGAGGTGTAGGATGCGCAGGTTCCCAGACACAGCGGACACTTCGTGAGCTCCCAGAAGGGGGTAGCGATGAAACAGCAGAACGTTTCTCGACGCACCGTGTTGAAGGGCGGCGGAGCGGCGTTGGCGGGGCTGACGGTGTTGCGAGTGGCGGGCCCGCCGGAGGCGTTTCCGGCGCAAGAGAACCAGGAGGAGCAGATCCCATGGAGCGGCGAGGCAGAGTCGTCGCAGGCGCTGCATCATTCTTCAGGACAGGTCGTTCCCTGGCTCGATCAGCCTCCGCCGAGCCCCATTCCGCAGAACGTCGGCAACCTCCTCAAGTGGGAGGACCTCGATTCCTTCAGGACGCCGGCCGACAACTTCTTCTTCGTCAACCATTATGGTGAACCGGCCGGGCTCGATGAGACCAGCTGGCAGGTCGCGCTCGAAGGGCTCGTGCGCCACACGCAGTCGCTCACGATCGCCGACATCAAAGCGCGCCCGCGGCGCGAGGTGGACTTCACGCTGGAATGCTCGGGCAACAATGGCACCGGTCTCGACTTCTTCATCGGCGGCATCGGCAACGCGCGGTGGGGGGGTGCGCGGCTCGCCTCGCTGCTCCACGAGTCCGGGCTCCACGACGATGCCAGTGAGGTGATCTTCTGGGGCGCGGATCGCGGCACCGTGACCATCCGCGACAACTCGGGCATCGTGAGCGGCGGCACGACGGGCACGGTCGTCCCTGATGGTGAAGGCGGTCTGGACTTGACGATCACCGAGCAGTTCGCCCGCAGCATGTCGCTCCAGGAGGCACTCGCCCGCAACAATCTTCTCTGCTACGAGATGAACGGCGACCCGCTGCCGCCCGAGCACGGCTTCCCGCTCCGGCTGATTGCTCCAGGCTGGTACGGCGTGGCGAACGTGAAGTGGCTGACGCGTATCGAAGTCACCGACCACCGCTTCGCCGGGCGATTCATGGCGCGCGACTACGTCTCCATCCGCGAAGAGCAGCGGGACGGCCAGACTCTCTGGACCTTCGCGACGGTCAGCCGTTTCCGGCTGAAGTCCGCGCCGGCCAAGGTCACGCGCCGGGGGAGCGACTACAAGATCATGGGCGCCGCCTGGGGCGCGCCGATCGCGGCGGTCCAGGTCCGAATCGACGATGGGCCGTGGCGGAGCGCGACGCTGTTCCATCGATCGCATCGCGGCCGGAGGCCCAGCGGTTTCGCCTGGCGGTTCTGGACGTTCGACTGGGGCACGCCCCCTCCTGGTGAACACCGTGTCACGTGCCGCGCGTTCGACAAGGAGGGCAACGTCCAGCCGGCGCCGACCGATTCGTTCGTCGCCAGCCGGCGCACCTACTGTGAGAACAACGGCTACATCACGCGTCGGGTGTTGATCTCGTAGGAGGATAAACTCCCAATCCCCGAACTCCCAGGTGCGTGGATCGCAGAATCCGCGTGAAAGTCGCCGGCCTCAGCTGCTCGATCGACTTTCACCGGTCCTGTCGAGCGTCGGGCTTTGGGAGCTGCGGGCAGGGAATTACACTCCCGCGTCTCAAAGCCGCCGCAGCTTGATGTCGCGCAGCGCGGCCCTGGTGCGGAACGAGGCGATGCCGAGCGGCCGCGACGGATCCACTTCGATGCGTGTGGTGAACTCGTTGCCCTTCGTCTCGACGTCGACGATCTGGCGATCGTCCAGCCATGCCGCGATCCGGTCTGGCGTGACGCGGATGCGCACGGTGTACCAGCGGTTCGACTCGAACTCGCGCGACTGCGAGGTCGCGTTCTCCGAGGCGTCCATGCCGTTGATGCTCGAGAGTCCGATGACGGTGCCGCCCCAGCCGCCGAGGATGAGCGAGCAGAAGGAGTCGGCCACGGGAAAGGTGACGCCGGCGAAGAAGTCGCTGCCCTGGATGCGCATCGCCTGGAGCGCCAGCTCGTAGCTGGTCGTCGGCAGCGAGGCGCCGGTCCACGTAATGCCGGTCAGATCGTTGCCAGGCTCGAGGATGATCTGGCCGTTCTCCACCTTCACGGGGCCTTCGCCGTAGAACTTCGTCGGTTTCCAGTTCGTGAGGGTCTTGCCGTCGAAGAGCGGCTGCCAGCCCGCGTCGTTCGAGGTGGGCGCCTGCGCTCGAGCTGGCGAGACCAGAGCGACTACGAGAAGGAGTGCACCGGCGCAGAGCGCGACGAGGACACGAGTCGATCGGGGGAACACAGCCATCGCCATGATTCTATCGTTTCCGGCGGTGCGCGAAACGAACCTCGAACCAAGAACCACGCACCACGAGCCACGAACGACGGACCACGCGAGCCGCGCCCTCGAACCGCGTACCCCGAGGGCGCAAGCCCCGAGCCGCGAAATCCGCCCCCCGAGCCCCCCGCCCTGAGCCTGTCGAAGGGCGAGCCCCGAGTACCGAGCCCCGAGTACCGAAGCAACAGTACGAATGCATTTGATATCATGCGGAAATCGAGCTGTTTTTCCGCTAACCGCTCTCCGAGCTCTTCGATAGGACGCTATGGCCATCACTCCTGACCACGAATCGAACACGATCGAGCGCCGCGACTTCATCAAGAAGACCGGCACGGCCGCCGGTGCGC
The DNA here is from genome assembly GCA_050744685.1 of Vicinamibacterales bacterium. Lineage (GTDB taxonomy): Bacteria > Acidobacteriota > Vicinamibacteria > Vicinamibacterales > 2-12-FULL-66-21 > JACCXG01. The sequence goes on from JBOGIX010000890.1 coordinate 6,976, forward strand.
TGGCCGTAGGATTTCCCGGCATCATCTCGGCGCAGACCGTCACGAACGCGCTGAAGATCGGGCTGGTCGGCGCCGGCGGGCGCGGCAGCGGGGCCGCGGCGCAGGCACTCACTGCCGATCCCAACGGCGAGCTCACGGCGGTCGCCGACATCGACGAAGCGATCGTCGACCGGGCGGCGAATCGGTTGAAGAAGAGCGAACGTTTCGGCACGCGCGTGAAGATCGACCACGCGCATTTCGGACTGGACGCCTACGACAAGGTCATCAACAGCGGCGTCGACGTCGTCCTGCTCGCGACGCCTCCGGGGTTCCGGCCGCAGCACCTGACGGCGGCGGTCAACGCGGGCAAACACGTGTTCTGCGAGAAGCCGTGCGCGACCGACTCGCCCGGCGTGCGCGAGGTGATCGCCGCCCAGAAGCTGGCGCAGACCAAGGACCTGTCGCTCGTCGCCGGTTTCTGCTGGCGCTACAACAACATGATTCAGGAAGCGATCAAGCAGGTGCACGACGGCGCGGTTGGACGCCTGGTCGCGCACTATTCGACCTACTACACCAATCCGGTGAAGCCGCTGCCGCCGGAGAGCTCGCGTCCTGCCGGCATGAGCGACATCGAGTGGCAGATTCGCAACTGGTACAACTTCGTGTGGCTCTCGGGCGACAGCCTGGTCGAGCAGGCCGTGCACAACGCCGACAAGATCATGTGGGTGATGAAGGACCAGCCGCCGGCGAGCGCCGTCGCCGTGGGCGGCCGCGCCGTGCCGGCCAACGGCGGCAACATCTACGATCACTTCGAGGTCAACTACGTCTACCCGGACGGGTATCGCGTGTTCCTGGCCAACCGCCAGGCGACCGGCTGCTACAACGGCACGCTCGACTACGTGATGGGCACGGAGGGCACGCTGTTGCTCGGCGGCGGACCGCCGCGCATCCAGACCCCGGACGGCAAGATCAAGTGGCAGTTCCAGGGTGAGGAATACGACATGTATCAGCGCGAGCACGACGTGCTGTTCGAAGCGATCCGATCGGGCAAGCCGAAGAACGACGATCTGAACCTTGCCACGAGCACACTGCTCGCGATCATGGGCCGGCATGCGGCCTACTCGGGCCAGCAGGTGACCTGGGATCAGGCGCTCAACTCCGAGGTGCGCCTCGTGCCCAACCCCATCGACTGGAAGGCCTCGCACGAGGTGCCGCCGCTCGCGCAGCCAGGCCGTACGAAAGCGTTCTGAAACTTGATCTCGGATCTCGGATCTCGGGAAGGGGAACTCGGGAACTGTCGGAACTGGGGAACTCGGACACTCGGGGGCTGGTATCTAGGTCACTGGCAACCGAGGACCAGCCACCAGGAAACCCGGCAACTGGAGACTGGCAACTGGAGACTGGCAACTCGTTGATGTCCCTGCGCATTTCAGCCTGCGCCATCGCCGTCATAGCCATGGCGCAGGCTGCGTCCCTTGTCAGCCGCCAGGCTGAGGCGACGATCAATCCGAAGGAAATGGCGGCCGTCGAGGCGATCCGCGCGCGCATCGAGGAGCGATCGAAAGCCTCGGCAAGCGCGAAGCCGGCGGCGTACAAGGTGACCATCCCGAACACGACCGTCACTTACGGGATGGCGCCGATCCCGGCAGGCGAGTTCGTGATGGGGGCCGCGGCGCCCGGCGCGAAACCCGACGAACAGCCGCCGCACAAGG
>JBOGIX010000891.1:0-3892 GCA_050744685.1 Vicinamibacterales bacterium
TCCGAACCCCGTGCGCGGCGTCGGCCTTGGCCTGCTTCCACGCTTCGGGCTCCCGCAGCACGAACATGATCGGCACGATCAGCAACGAGGGAAGGATGCCGACGAAGAAGAGGATCCGCCAGCCGGAGTAGCCCCAGAGAAGGTCCGTGGCCCCGGGCTGGACCTGCAGGCTGATGAGCGAGCCGACGATGTTGCCGACCGCCGACAGCGCCTGCAGGGATCCGAGCGCGACCGCCCGCACGCGCCCCGGAACGCTCTCGGCCACGAGCGTCGTGGCCGCTCCGAACATGCCGCCGACGCCGAGACCGACGAGGAAGCGGAAGATCGTGAAGTCGATCCAGTTCTGCGACAGGCCGGACAACCCGGTGAAGCCCGAGTAGACGAGCAGCGTGGCCATCATCGTCTTCACGCGACCCCACTTGTCGCTCATCATCCCGAAGAAGATGCCGCCCGTCGCCCAGCCCAGGATCATCGCCGTCGTCGCGTACCCGCCGTATTGCTTCACCTGCGCGGCCGCCGCCGTCGGTCCAAGCAGCTCGGTCAGTGCCGATTCGCGCGCCAGGATGAACAGCCGCTGGTCCATGCAGTCGAACAGCCAGCCGGCCGAGGCGATGATCACCACGAGCCAGTGGTACGGCGTGACGACTTCGGCGGCGTTGGACCAATCGGCGCCCCTGGCGCCGGCGGGGACTGCGGATGCGGAAGACAAGGCCGACTGATCGGGCATCGACATCGGATGGATGCACTCCTTCCTAGGAGCTCGAGAACCGGGGGCGGCAGGGCCGACTGGTGCCGGGGCGGCTGCCAGGATTTCGTGACATCTTCTCACGGTTTCGGCCCGGTACTCGGTACTCGGGGCTCGGTACTCGGGGGTCGGGGCTCGGGGCTCGCGGGATTGGGCCTTGCCCGCCGTAGCGACCGCAGGTCAGCGCGAAGGTGGGTCACTCCTCGCGAAGCGCGGCCATGGGCATGATGCGGGCCGCGCGGCGGGCGGGCAGCGCGGTGGCGACGCCGGCAATCACGGTCAGCGCGAACGCGGCCAGGAGCATGGTGGACGAATCGCCCGGCTGGACGCCATAGAGCTGCGCCTCGACGTAGCGGCCGAGCCACCAGGCGGCGGCACACCCCACGGCGAGGCCGGCGCACAGCAGGAGGGCCGCTTCCCGCAGCACGCCGCCCGCGATCCGGGCGCCGCCCGCACCGAGCGCCATCCGGATCCCGAACTCGCGCGTCCGCCGGCCCACCATGTATGCCATCACGCCGTAAAGGCCCACGACGGCCAGCAGCGTGGCCATGCCGCTCAGCACGGCCGAGAGGCTGGCAATCAGCCGTTCGTTCACGACCGAGCGGTCGACGCGATCCTCGAGTGAGGTGACGCCGAAAATGGCGAGCTCGGGATCGAGCGCCGCCACCTCGCGGCGGATGGCGCCGAGCTGGCGCAGCGGATCGTGCGACGTGCGTATGTAGGCCGTCATCCCCTCGATCGTGGCTTGCAGATAGGGGAAGAACACCTGCGCCCGATCGGCCTCCCGGATCGACGTGTACTTCGAGTTCGCCACCAGGCCGACGATCTCGACTGGCGTGCGGGTGCCGGGATTGGAGCCGAACCCGATGCGGCGGCCGACGGGGTTGGCGCCGCCGAAATAGCGCGCGGCAAAGGTCTCGTTCACCACGGCCACCGAGTACGGCCAGCCTTCGGCGAATCCGCGATCGTCGCGATCGTCGAACTCGCGCCCGGCGATGAACCGTATGCCCATCGTCTTGAAGAAGCCTGGGCTGACGGCATTGGCCATCGCATTCGCGCCCTCGCCCGGCGACGGCGTATAGCCCTCGACGGTGAAGCCCATGCCCCACCCGCCGCCGCTCAGCAGCTCCTGGAACGCATAGGCCGCAGAAATGACGCCCGGCACCCGTGCCAGTCTTTCCTGAAAAGCTCTCGCGAAGGCGCGCCCGCGCTCGGCGTCGTAGCCGCTGGCGGCCAGGTCCACGCCGAACGAGAGCATCCGCGCCGTCGTGTAGCCCGGATCGACGCCGCGCAGGTTCCTGAGGCTGGTAACGAAGAGGCCGGCGGCGATGAGCAGCAGGAACGACAAGGCGATCTGCGCCACGACCAGCGTCTTGCGCAGGCGCGGCTGCTCGCCCACGATCGCGCCGCCGGCAGCCTTGAGCGTCGGCGCCAGGTCGACGCGCGTGGTCCGCAGTGCCGGGATCAGGCCGGCGACGAAGGCGGTGCCGGCTGCGAGCGCGCTCGTGAACAGCAGGATGCGTGCGTCGGCGCCGGCCGAGACGGCAATCGCATTCTCCGGCTGTGCGAAGAATCCGAGCAGCGCGTCGGCGCCCCACACGGCGATCAGGAGGCCGAGCCCTGCGCCAGCCACGGCGAGGCACAGGCTTTCCACGAGCAGCATCCGCACCACCTGGCCGCGGCTGGCGCCGACGGCAAGCCGCAGCGCGACCTCCCGGTGACGCGCCGCGCCGCGGGCGATCAGCAGGTTCGCGATATTGGCGCATACGATCAGGAGCACCCCGGCCGCGATCGCCATGAGGATCATCAGCGGCTCGGTGACGGCCCTGCGCAGGCCCGAACGGCCGCGCGATGCGTCTTCGACGGCCAGCCGCCCTTCGAGGAAGCGCCGCCGGGTTTCCGCCGACGCCGCTGAAAACGCCGCGTCCTTCGACTCCTCGGCGAGCAACGAGCGATAGAGCGGCTGCAGCGCCGCATTCGCGCCTTCGATGCTCGTCCCCGATCGCAACCGGCCGAACGCCTGCACGAATCGGAAGCGGCGTCCCTCCAGCTTGAGCCACGGCGGCCCCATCTGCGGCTGCATGGCTATTGGCACATAGATCTGCGTGGGGTCGCCGATATCCAGGCCCGCGAAGCCTGGCTCGACCACGCCGACGATCTCGAGCGGGTGCCGATTGACGATGATGGTCTTGCCAATCGCCTTGGGATCGCCGCCGAACCGTGAGAGCCAGTAGCCGTGACTCAGGACCGCGACCGGATGGCCGCCAATGGTGCGGTCGTCGTTCTCCGACAGCAGGCGGCCGGCGCTCGCCCTGATGCCGAGCAGCGGAAAGAAGGTGCCGGACACCATCTGCCCGCTGACCTGCTCGGAACGACCGGCGTCGGTGACCTGCATGGGCCAGGGGAAGCGGCAGAACATGCCCGCGAAGACGCCGTTGTGGTCGCGAAGATCGCGATACATCGCATACGACAGCTCGCTGCCGTCGCCAATGCCGCCTCCGAGCGTCTCCGTGTCCGGCGCGCTCACCTGCACGAGCTCCTCGGGACGCTCGACCGGCATGGTCCGGAGCACGACCTGGTCGACGAGTGTAAAAACCGCCGTGTTCGCTCCGATGCCGAGGCCGATGGAGAGCACGGCCACGGTCGTGAACAGGGGCGCGTTGTGCAGGCTGCGGAGCGCGTAGCGCAAGTCGGACGCGAGGTGGGCGATGGCGTTTTTCATGGGTACCGTATGCAGTCTCGGGAATCGCCGGCAGCCACGCGGCGCCGGCCACCACCCGGGTCAGCAACGCCAGTGCCACGTGGGATCCGCCGAATTCCCCGCTCCCCCCGACGGTGCCCCCTGCACACGCTGTTCGGCAGTGGGACGCCGCTGTGCGCTGCCGGGCACAAACTAGATCCGAGGGGCTTCGCCCCTCGGACTCCCCTACGCCGTTCCGCCTCCGCGCGAAGCGCTACGGCGAGACCTCGCCGACGCTCAAAGAGCGAAGGCGGGCGCTCGCGTCCTTCGGCCTGGCTCAGGACGCCCCGAGGAACGTCGAGGGGCGGGCCCCGTGCCCGCTCCGGGCCGGCGGGCGCGCCCGTGGCGCGCCTACTCCGTTATGCGACCGGGCAACGCGAACAACATCGCGTTGCGAACCGCATAAC
>JBOGIX010000892.1:0-8654 GCA_050744685.1 Vicinamibacterales bacterium
GCACGAGGCGATCGCCACCGGGATCAGCACTCACGTGGCCGTCGGCCCGGCGACACCGGTATCGATCTCCCCCGGCAACGCTAGAATGTCGTTGTGTTCGAGATGCTCCGGCGCGAGCTGATCTACGCGGCGCGGACCGCGAGCCGCTCACCAGGGCTCAGCGTGGCTGTCGTGTTGACGCTGGCCCTCGGTATCGGGGCGTGCACCGCGACCTTCAGCCTCCTTTACGGGATCCTCTTCCGCCCGCTGCCCTACCGCGATCCGGCGCGTCTCGTGAGCTTCCGCATGGAGCGCGTACTCGAGGGAGCCGGTCGTCCCGTCCGTGCCTTCTTTCCTCTGGCGGATCTCGGGGACTTGAAGGCAGGCACACACGCATTCGACGCCATCGCGTTCCATGCCACGGACGCATCAACGCTGTCGTACGCAGGATTCGCCGAAGAAGTGACCGTCGCGTCCGTGTCCGCGTCGTTCTTCGACACCATTGGCGGCCATCTCCGGTCGGGCCGCTGGCTCATGGAGACGGATGCGAACCGGCCGGTTGCCGTCGTCAGTGAACGCCTCGGCGATCGGCTGTTCGGCGCTGGCGGCGCCGTCGGACGAACGGTTCGACTCGGGTCACGGTCCTACCAGATCGTTGGTGTTGCCGCTCGCACGTTCCAGCTGCCGGCCGCCAGCACAGACGTCTGGGTGCCGGCCGAGGGGACGGAATGCTGCCCTTACGCGGGCCTCGGCAGGCTGAGCGCCGGAGTGTCGGTTGCGCAAGCCGGCAGCGAGCTGAATGGCCGCATTCCGGCGTTGAGCGCAAAAGCGCCACGAGTCTACGCGGACGCGCGCATCGTGGTCGCCGGGATTCAAGACGAGATCACCGGCGACGTGCGCAGCGCGCTCTGGGTCCTCCTGTCCGCGGTGGGACTCGTGCTCGCCGTGGCATGCGTGAACGCGGCCAATCTGCTCCTCGTGCGCAATGTCGCGCGCGGGCGGGAAACCGCGGTGCGCATCGCGCTCGGCGCCACGAGGACTCGAATCTGCGTGCAGTCGCTAGCCGAGGCCGCGCTTCTCGCCGCCGCCGCCGGCCTGCTCGGAACACTGCTGGCCCGGAGCCTGGTGTTCGCGCTCGTCTCGCTCGACTCGCCGGCACTCCCGCTGTTCGCCGCCAATGCCGTACGTATCGACTTGCCCGTCCTGCTCTTTGCGCTCGTGATCGGCTCGACCACGATCGCGATCGTCGGTCCGCTGCCGGCCGTCGGCTCCGGCGCGACGCGACCCGCCTTCACCGCCGAGTCGCCGGGCGGCAGCGCGGGCCCGGGTCGGCGACGGCTCTACGGCGGCCTCGTCGTTGTGCAACTGGCGATGTCCATGATGCTGCTCGTGGGCGCGACGCTCCTCGGACGCAGCCTCGTCAGGCTGACGACGACTGACCTCGGCGTACGCCCGGAACGCGTCGCCACCGCGGCGATCAACCTGGCATTCGAGCGAAAGCTCACGGACGCGCAGCAGAAGAATCTCGTGGACTCGCTTCTCGCGCGGATCCGGGCGCTGCCGGGCGTGGTAGCGGCGGGCGCCGGCAGCAGCCTGCCACCGAATGCGAGCACGCTGCGTCTCACGCTGAAGCGCTCCGGCGACACCGTCGACTACCAGGCGGCCGCCGTGCCCGCCAGCGCCGGTTACTTTCAGGCGCTCGGCGTGCGGCTGCTCGAGGGGCGCCTGTTCTCGGACGCGGACGGCGACACGGACCAGCAGGTGATGATCATGACCGCCGACACGGCGCGACGGTTCTTCGGCGACGATCCGCTGGGGAGATCCATGCCGCTGCCGGTCCTGCGCAACGGCGTCGCGTCCAACGCGGACGTGACCCTCGTCGGCGTGATCGACAACGTCAAGTACGCCGGGCTGCAGGCGGCACCTGACGATGTGTTGTATCGGCCCTTGCGGCAGCAGCCGTGGCCGTTGCTGTACGTCGTCGCGCGCACGAGCGGAGATCCCGCGGCCCTGGCATCGATGCTGCGCGGGGAGATCGCCGCCATCGATCCCGCGATCGCGGTGTCGTCGGTGAACACGCTGGAGCGCATCGTCGCCACCGAGGCGGCGCAGCCCCGCTTTCGCACGAGCGTCGTCACCACGTTCGCCGTGTTGACGCTCGGCATCGCCGCCGCCGGGCTGTACGGCGTCGTCGCGCACACGACGGCGCGGCGCACCAGGGAGCTCGGGATACGCATGGCGCTTGGCGCACGGCGCGCAGATCTCTTCAGGCTGGTCTTCGTGGCCGGAGGGCGGCTCGTCGGCGCGGGTCTCATCGCCGGCATCGCTGGCGCGCTGGCCCTCACACGACTCCTGCAGGACCTGCTCTACGGCGTCGAACCAACGGACACGTTCTCGTTCGGTGTTGCCGCCGCATTGCTGGTGATCGTGGCCGCGGCGGCGACCTGCCTGCCCGCGCGCCGCGCTTCGCGGCTCGATCCAGCCGCGGCGCTGCGCGCCGAATGACCCGGCGAACCGCAACGACGCCCGGCAGAACGATCCGCCGGGGCGATGCTCCGCTCGTCCAGGTGATTCGGCTGCCGTACAGCGGGTCGTATGACTGGACCGCGGCGCTGACCTTCCTCGAGCGGCGCGCGATCGACGGCGTCGAAGACGTGTCCTCGGGCGTTTATCGGCGGACCGTCGGCGCCGAGGGCGTCCTCGCAACGATGGCCATCGAGCACGACGAAGCCCGCCGCGCGCTCGTCGTCACGGTGACGGGGACGTCAGCCACGGACGTCATCGGCGCGCGCGTACGGCGGATGTTCGATGTCGACGCCGACGCTGCGGCGATCGCCGCGCACCTCAGGCGCGATCCGGAGATGGCCTCGCTGATGGCGACCCGCCTGCCGCTGCGCGTATTTCGCGGGTGGGACGGTTTCGAGGTGGCCGCACGGTCGATCATCGGCCAGCAGGTGTCGGTCGAACGCGCGCGACGGCTGAACGGCGTTCTCGTCGAGCGGTGCGGCGAACGCTCGGATCAACGCCCGACCTCGAACGCCCAACTCCCGGGATCCTCCGATCGATCGAGAGGGGAGCAAGCCGCCCGCACCGGCGCGCTGTCGCGTCTTCCACCCGGATCCGGCGATGCGAATGCGGTGGGAGTTGGGCGTTGGAAGTTGGAAGTTGACGAGATCAAAGGCACTGAACTCGCTCGGGTCCCCCTGACCAGATTCTTCCCAACACCGCGGCAGGTGGTCGACGCCGATCTCTCGAACATGGGAATGCCGGGCGCGCGCGTCGCGGCGCTGAAGGCGATCGCCGAAGCGGCGATCGCGGACCCGGCGCTCTTCGAACGGGCGGCATCGCTCGACGAGACCATCGCGCGGCTGCTCGCGGTGCGCGGCATCGGGCCGTGGACGGCGCACTACATCGCCATGCGCGCCTGCGGCGAGGCCGATGCATTCCCGGCCAGCGACATCGGCCTGCTGCGCGGCGCCCGAGACGCGAGCGGGCGGCGCCCGACTCCTGCGCAGCTGCAGGCACGCGCCGAACGCTGGCGGCCGTGGCGCGCCTATGCCGCGCACTATCTCTGGGCCAGGGACTGAATCAGCTTCCAGCTTCCAGCTTCCAGCTTCCAGCTTCCAGCTTCCCGCTTCCAGCTTCCCGCTTCCCACTTCCAGCTTCCGGCTTCCCGCTTCCCGCTTCCGGCTTCCGGCTTCCGGCTTCCGCTTTCGAGCGTGTGAATGAATCGGCATTTGAGCGGGTGGCTTCCGCCTTCAGGCGGAAGATCCAAGGGAAATTCTTCCGGCTGAAGCCGGAAGCCACACATTTATTCACACGTCCTTCAGTTCAGCCCGAAGCCGCGGCGCGCGCCAGTCACCCGAACGGGCGAGCCGCACGTTACGGCACCGATGGAATGGCGCGGAGGTACTCGTAGACGGCGCGCAGGTCGGCCCATCGCATCTGTTTGAACACCGGCCAGGGCATGACCTGCAGAAGCTCCCCCGGATCGTCGGGATCGACCCCGGTCCGCATGACGCTGAGGAACTCCGGAAACGTCAGACCGGCCGGCATGCGATTGGCGTCCGGTGTGATGTTGCGGGATACGACACCAGGACCGAACGGCGTACCGCCGGCCAGATAGCGCGCCGCATTGATCTTCATGGGCTCGCCGAGGAACGGGTTGCCTCCCGCGGCGAAGGGTGGGTTCGTGTGGCAATCGTTGCATCCACCCTGTGCATTGACGATATAACTGCCGAGCCCGACAAAGGCCCGGTTCGTGCCGCGCAGGTTGAGAGGGACCGGGGCGATCGCGAATCCGCGCGCGATCCGCTCCTCCAACGTGCCCATCGACGCCGGGACGGCGAGTTCTCCGAAGTGGTCTACAGGCGCGGTACTGTTTTGCACGTCGAGCGAGACCGGATCCTGATTCGCCCTGGCGACGAACGCCACGAGGCCGAAGATCGCAAGACCGACGACGAACGCGACAGAGCGCTTCATGACTGATCTCCTGTCTGTGCCCTGCGGCCGCGACGAGCCCGCCTCGTCTCCCGGCGCGCGCGTGCTCCGCCGCTGCGTGCTCCGCCGCTGCGTGCGAGTTCCGTACGGCCAGGCACACTGATGTAACTGTGGCTGATGGGTGGTCTAAATGACCGTCACAAAATCGGATTCGCAGCGCTTCCTGTCAAGCTCGTCTGAATGCGGAGCAGAAAGGACGCTCCCGACGTGCTTCGAACGGGCCGGCCTCGAGACCTTTGATCCGAAGTCTGTTGTGGCGATAGGCGATGGATGATTCGGACCGCTACTCCGACCCGTCGGCGCGCTCGACGGTGACGTACCGCTCCTCGTGCGACGAGACGATGCGGACCAGCCAGGGACTGCAGCAGACTTCGCAGTCCTGGACGAAGGTTCCGCGGAGATCCGGCTCGACGGCGATCTCACTTGCCTCGCCGCAGTAGGGACAGGTCACGGACACGAACTCGTCCACAGCTATCCCCTGTCGAAGAAGTAGATCACGAGGGTCACGGCGCCGAGCGACACCACCGCGGCGAACACGAACGCGAGGAGGATCCAAGTGACCATGCGGCGAAACCCTGGATCGGGAGGTGCCGCCTGGGGCATTTCTTCCGCCGACCTCTGCAAGTCGTCCTCGTGACCGTTCCGTGCGTCAGCCATCCTTCATTGTAGCGAGGTGTTCTATGTCTTCCGCCGCACCCGCCAACCCGCGCGCCTCACCGCGAAAAGCGCCCGTACTGATTGGCGCGCATGCCCGCTCGAAGTCGACTCACGTTCCAGACCTCACCGCACGCACAGCAGCGCCAGTAGCTGTCGGCGTTGATGACCTTGCTCGTGGTCTGCACGTTCGACGATCGGCAGCTCGGGCAGTGTGTCGGCCGCTCGATGGGGTCGGGCTCAGCGCTGGTGCGATTGCGATCGGAACTTCTCATCGGGTAGGAGGGTTTCGAGGAACGGGTGAACGGCGGGCCGGTGACGCGAGTCGGCACCACGCCCGCAATAATGGAATCGTCGCCGCGCCCGGCGGCATCGCCGGCACCGGCACCGTCCGGCCGAGCCGGCGGCACGCACACGCGATGACTTCACGAGGCCCTCTGCGGTCGGCGCCGCGCGAAGGCTCCTTCCGCATTGATGCGTTCCGACTGCCGGCGCTCGGCGATACGCCAGACCGCGCGGCATTCGTCGCATCTCAAGTACACGTAGCCCTGGCTCAGGTTGCCCGGCCGGGTCCGGGCAGCGCTGCATCGAGGGCAGGGTGTCTGGGTTGCAGCGCCGGGCCGGCGCGCGAGCCAGTCACGCGCGGTCTGGAACGCGTGGCCCGTGTCGCGGCATATCGCGATCCGCGTCACTTGCGATCCCTCTACCAGGCGCACTTCGAAGCTGCCGCCGGCGGTAAAGAGGACGCACTCGCTCGAGCCGACCTTCCAGTAACTCCTGGCTGGGCGTTCGGGTCTTGGATGCATGGCCACCCTCGCTTGATGAGGGCGTCTGCCAGAACGGCAGAACCTTCAGGAAGTACTGTAACGATATCACAGGCGGCGCTCGAAGACCGTACCGGGTGTAAGCTTCCCCGGCATGCTTCATCGCGTCTCGCGCCGGCGACTCTTTACGCTGACGTTCGTCACGCTCTTCGTCCCAGCGATCGCGCCCGCGCAGCAGTCGGGATCCACGATCGCCACCAGCCGCATCTTCGACGCCATCGGCGTCGGCGAAGGCATCACCGTCTGCGAGATCGGCGCCGGCGACGGCGCCTTGACGATAGAGGCGGCCCGTCTCGTCGGACCGAACGGACGTGTCTACACCAGTGAGCTGGGCGAAGCCCGGATCAAGCACCTAAAAGGGAACGTCGCTGAGAGCGGCCTCTCCACGATAACAGTGATCGCTGGCGATCCCGTCAAGACGAACTTTCCAGACGGCGCGTGCGACGCGCTGTTCATGCGCAACGTCTATCACCACTTTGCCGAACCGGGAACGATGAACGCCTCGATCGCACTGGCGCTCAAGCCGGGAGGCCGTCTGGCAATCGTCGATTTCAGGCCGCCGGGCAAGGAAGCGCCTGGTCCGGCAGATCGCGGCAAGGATGGCACTCACGGCGTCACGGCGGAGACCGTGTCGCATGAGACGAAGGAAGCGGGACTCGAGACGGTGTCGTCGGAAGCCGGCGCTCAGCGGTGGTTCATGGTCGTGGTTCGAAAACCCGCTTCCAGCTTCCCGCTAGCAGCTCCGGTTCCACGTTCCTGTCCGGAGCGGCCTGGGCATTCAGGCGCGACTGCGTCAGCCTCCCGCCATCGCCCCGACGACGAGGAACGGTTCGGTGCCGTTGACGACCGGTTCCGGCAGCAGCGCATCGGGCTTCTCGTGCGACAGGTCCTCCTCGCACGCAAAGAACCGGACGAACGCCCGGCGCTTCTGTGTGACGTGATCCCGCATCGTCCCACGCAGCACGGGATACTGCCCTTCCAGCGCATCGAGCACGGCGCCAAGCGTTGCCCGCCCCTCGATGTCGACCGACACCTCGTCGTCCACGCGGACGAGCGTACGCAGGTGCGCCGGAAGGAGTACGCGGATCATGGCAGGGTCTGGGCCTCGACGGACACGACGGGCGGCAGATCGCGGACGATGGCCGACCAGCTCTCGCCGGCGTTGGCGGACGCGTAGACCTGGCCGCCCGTGGTGCCGAAGTAAATGCCGCACGAGTCGAGCGAATCGACCGACATCGCATCGCGCAGCACGTTGACGTAACAGTTCTCCTGCGGCAGTCCGTTTGTCAGCGGCTCCCACTCGTTCCCACCCGTGCGGCTGCGGTAGACGCGCAGCTTGCCGTCGGGCGGATAGTGCTCCGAGTCGCTCTTGATCGGGACGACGAATATCGTCTCCGGCTCGTGCGCGTGCACGTCGATCGCGAACCCGAAGTCGGTCGGCAGGTTGCCGCTCACCTCCTGCCACGAATCGCCGCCGTTGTCGCTGCGCATCACGTCCCAGTGCTTCTGCATGAACAGGACATCGGGACGCGAGCGGTGCATCGCAATCCGGTGGACGCAGTGGCCGACTTCGGCGTTGGGGTCCGGAATGCCTTGCGACTTCAGGCCGCGGTTGATCGGCGTCCACGTCTTGCCGCCGTCGTCGGTGCGAAACGCTCCGGCGGCGGAGATGGCGATGAACATACGGTTGGCGTTGCGCGGATCGATGAGGATGGTGTGCAGGCACAGGCCGCCGGCGCCGGGCTGCCAGTGCGGGCCCGATCCGTGGCCGCGCAGGCCGGCCACTTCTTCCCACGTCTGGCCGCCGTCGGTCGAGCGGAACATCGCCGCGTCTTCCACGCCGGCGTAGACGGTGTCCGGCTCGGTGAGCGATGGCTCGAGATGCCAGACGCGCTTGAACTCCCACGGGTGCGGCGTGCCGTCGTACCACTGGTGCGTCCCGGGCACCCCCTCATAGACGAACTTGTTGCCGGCCGGCTCCCACGTCTTGCCGCCATCGTCGGAGCGCTGGATGATCTGCCCGAACCAGCCGCTCGACTGCGAGGCATAGATGCGATCGGGATTGGCGGGCGATCCCTTGAGGTGATAGATTTCCCAGCCGCCGAAATGCGGGCCGCTGACGTCCCACTTGTCGCGCTTGCCATCCGACGTCAGCACGAAGGCGCCTTTGCGTGTGCCGACGAGTACGCGTACTCCGCTCATTCCCGCTCCTTGTTTTCGTTCAGTCTACCGCCGGCCCTCGGGGAGTGTCTACGCTCGATCGCGCATTCGCCTGTGCGCGAGGGCGTGCTCGAACGCGAGTTCAACGGTTTCCGCGGGAGCTCTTCGCCGGCGTGCGCTTCCGCGCGGCGATCGACCGTAGTGCACGCTTGGGCGCCGCGGCTGCGGCGCCGCGGGACGATCCGGCCGCGCCGGCGCTCTTCCGCCTGAAGGCGGAAGCCACCCGCCCATTCCCCACTCGTGCCTTTGCTTTTGCATTGACCCGACTGGATTCGACGTGTGCGGCTTTCGCGTTCGCATTGTGGCTGGATACTGGCGTGGCGCGTGACGCCGCGGCAGGTTTCCGCGGGCGGCGTCGCGCCAGCTCGCGAATCACTTCCTGTCCCCGCTCGAAGGGTGCCGCGGTGTCGGGCGGCGGATCGGGCGCCCGTTCGATGCCGCGCGGCAGCGATATCTCAACGACGCCGAGCACGGTGC
>JBOGIX010000893.1:0-5417 GCA_050744685.1 Vicinamibacterales bacterium
GGCTGGCCCTCCGCGTGGCCGCCGTGCTGCTGGCGGTGGTCGCCGCGCTGCTCGTGTCGGTGCTGACCGTCGACCTCGGTCCCGCGCTCAAGGCGCGGGCGGAGAAGGAGGGTTCGAACTACCTGAAGCGGCCGATGCGGATCGGCCGCCTGTCGTCGCGGCTGATTCCGGGCGTATTCGTCATCGAGGATCTGGTGATCGAGGGCCTGACGCCGAAGGACCGCCCCTTTCTGACGGCGAAGAAGGTCACCGTCTCGGTGCCGTGGTGGTCGCTCGTGACGCGCCGGCTGATCATCGACTCGGTCACCATGACCGACTGGAACATGCTGGTCGAGACGTTTCCCAACGGCCGCCACAATTTCCCCAAGGTCACGCCCGAGCGGAGGGGCCCCCCGGGTCCGAAGCGGTTCACGACGACTGTCCGATCCGTCCTCGCGACGCGGGGCCAGTTCACCTACGACGACCACGGAACACCCTGGAGCACGGTCGGTCGCGATCTGAACATCACGATGTATCGCAGCGACGTGATGAACGACTATCGCGGCCGCGCCTCCTTCTCGAACGGCACCATCAGGATTCAAGGCTACGAGCCCTTCGGTGCAGCGATGCAGTCGCGGTTCCGCCTGGCTGAAGGCAAGGTCGTGTTCGACCGCATCGATCTCACGAGCGACGGCGCGACGTCGGTGGTCGACGGCGTGGTCGATCTGGGTCGCTGGCCGGAGCAGTTGTATCGCGTCAAGTCGCACATCGACTTCGCGACACAGAAGAACATCTTTTTTCACCGGGATCGCTTCACCGTGAGCGGCGAGGGGGACTTCGACGGAACGTTCCACCTCTATAAAGGCGGACGCGAGCTGAAGGGATCGTTCACCAGCCCGGTCGCCGGGGTGAACGCGTGGCGATTCCCGAACCTGCGGGGAAATGTCCTCTGGTTGTCCGATCGCCTGGAGATCACCAACGCCACCTCGGCGCTCTACGGCGGCAGCGCCCGCTTCAATTACCGCATGGCGCCTATGGGCAAGGGCGTGCCGACGATGGCGACCTGGGACGTCGCCTATCGAGACGTCGATCTTTCGCGCCTCACCGACTTTCTCGAGACCGAAGGGCTGCGGCTCGCCGGGCGGGCATCGGGCACGAACAGCCTGGTCTGGCCGCTCGGAAAGTGGGCAGCCAAGCGGGGTGGCGGTGAGGTTCAGATCAGCCCGCCGGCCGGCGTCGACATGATGACGCGCGCGATGCCGCAGGATCGGCTGGCCGAAGAGATCGCCCTCGGGCCGGAGGCGGGCCCTTTCAATCCACGCGCCTCGCTCGGGCACCTGCCGATCGCGGGGAGGCTCGAATACACGCTCGATCCGTCGTGGATTTCACTCGGCCCGAGCTGGGTCGCAACCTCGCGCACCTATGTCGAGTTCCAGGGGCAGACGGCCTTCGGGCAGCGCTCGAAGATCCCGTTTCACGTCACGAGCCTCGACTGGCAGGAGAGCGATCGGGTGCTTGCCGGCATCATGACCGCGTTCGGGTCGAACACTGGCGCGATTCCGATCGGCGGCCATGGCGAGTTCGATGGGGTGATGCTCGAGGCGTTCACGCGCCCGCGCATCGAGGGCAGGTTCGCGGGCGATCGCATGCGCGCGTGGAACGTCATCTGGGGCAGGAGCCAGGCCGACGTGGTGATCGAGAACAGCTACGCCATCGTCAAGGATGCGGTGATCACGAGCGGAAATTCGGAGATCGTGGCCAACGGCCAGTTCTCGCTCGGCTACCCGCGGCGCGACGGCGGCGAGCAGATCAACGCCCGCGTGCGGATGACACGCCGGCCGATGGCCGACCTGAAGCGTGCGTTCGAGCTCGACGACTACGACATGGACGGGCTCGTGTCGGGCGAGTACCACGTCTACGGCAATTACGAAACGCCGCTCGGATTCGGGCGGCTGCTGATCGAAGACGGCGTGGCCTACGGCGAGACGTTCGAGCAGATGACGTCGGCGCTCCGGTTCGAAGGCACCGGCGTCAGGCTCGACACGATCCAGATCACGAAGAGCACCGGCGCTGCGACCGGCGCCGCGTTCGTCGGCTGGGATGGCACCTATTCCTTCAACGTGGATGGGCGTCGCATCCCTGTCGAGTCGTTGAAGACCCTGACGTTTCCCACCGCGCCCCCCTCCGGTCTGCTTCAGTTCAACGCCACAGGTGCCGGCAACTTCGACGAGCCTCGCTACGACGTCAAGGTGCGCATCGACGACCTCTTCGCCGGCGACGAAGGGGTCGGCCAGCTCTCGGGCAGGCTGGGAGTGCGCGGCGAACTGCTGACCACCGACTTCGAAGTCGCGTCGCCGCGCCTGCTCGTCTCGGGTTCCGGTCGCATCGGCCTCACGCCGCAGATGGATGCGGAAATGGCGCTGCGGTTCCAGGATACATCGCTCGATCCGTACCTGCGGTTCTTCGAACCGCGGCTCTCGCCGTTCACCACCGCGGTTGCCGGCGGGACCGTGCGCATCGTCGGCGAGCTGGCCGACATGGATCACCTGCTCGTCGAAGCGCGCGTCGAACAGCTCGACATGAAGCTCTTCGACTACGCGCTCGGGAACGATGGTCCGATCGAGCTCGCGCTCGACCGCCGCGTCGTGGAGATCGGGCAGCTGCGCGTGACCGGCGAGGGCACGCAGCTGCAGATGGCCGGTGAAGTGCGATTGTCGGACAAGACCGTCGCCGTGGAAGCGACCGGCGAGGCCAACCTCGGCATCCTGCAGGGCTTCTTCCGGAACATCCGCAGCCGTGGCACCGCGGCGCTGCTCGGCCAGGTCAAGGGGCCGCTCGACAAGCCGCAGTTCTCGGGCAGTGCACGCATCGTGGACGGCCGGATCCGTCACCTGTCGCTGCCGCACGGACTCGAGGCCATCAACGGGTCCATTTCCTTCGATACCGGCGGGATCCGCGTCGAGGACGTCAGCTCGCGTGTGGCCGGAGGGGTCGTCACCTTCGGTGGCCGTATCGCCATGAACGGCTTCACGCCAGGCACCCTGAGCCTCACCGCCCTCGGCGAGCAGATGCACCTCCGCTACCCGGAGGGGTTCCGATCGATCGTCGACGCCGATCTGTGGCTGCGCGGCGAGGCGGCCTCGCCGGTGCTCGGGGGGGCGGTCACGGTCCACGATGCGGTCTGGACGCGCCGCTTCGAGGTGGACCCGAACCTGTTCGAGCTCGGCAGCGGCGGGCCATCGCTGCCGGCAGGCCCCGCTGCGGCCGAGAGCGTGCCGCTGCGTTTCGACATCGAGATCACGGCCGCCAACACGTTGCGCGTGCAGAACAATCTTGCCGACATCGCGGCCAGCGCCGATCTGCGGCTGCAGGGCACCTACGATCGCCCCGCGTTGTTCGGCCGCGCGGAGATCGAGCGCGGCAGCATCCTGTTCGAGGGTAATCGCTACGTCGTCACGCGCGGCACGGTCGATTTCCTGACGCCGCCCGCCGGCCGGATCGAGCCGCTGTTCGACATCGAAGCGGAAACGCGCGTGCGCGTGCCGCAGCAGACGTATCGCGTCACGCTCGGCGTCACCGGCGTGCTGGGAAAGCAGCCCTCGCTCACGCTTGGCTCCGACCCGCCGTTGCCGACCACGGACATTATCGCGCTGCTGTTCGGCACGACGACCGACGTGTCGAACGCGGAGCTGAGGGCGCTCAGCCCCGAAGGGGCGACTGAAGCCGAGGAGGCCCTGCTGCGCTCCGCCGGCGCGCGCTTGATCACCGGCACGCTCTCGGCGCCGGTGCGCCGCGCCGTCGAGGAGACGTTCCGGCTCGACACCGCACAGATCACGCCAACCATCGGCACGGAAAACGATCCGCTCACGCCGTCGGCGCGCCTGACGCTCGGCAAGCGGCTGTCGCAGCGCGCCTACGTGACGTTCTCGCGCGCGCTCGGCACGGCGGCGAGCGACCATCAGATTATCGTGCTCGAATACGACCAGAGCGATCGGCTCGGCTTCGTGCTCACGCAGACGGGCGACCGGACGTTTGCGATCGACTTCCGGGTACGCCACAGTTTCTGATGCGTCTGCGGGTGATCCTCACGGCCCTGGCCATGCTGGCGGCATCCGCGGCCTTTGCGCAGGCGCCGGCCGACCGCTATGCCGGCCGGCCGATCCGGGACGTGCTCGTCTTCATCGAACGCGAGCCGACCGCGGATGCCGCCCTGCTCGAACTGGTGGAAACGCGCCAGGGGCAGACGCTATCGATGGCGTCGGTGCGGGAAACCATCACGCACTTCTTCAGCCTCGGACGCTTCCAGGACATTCAGGTCGAGGCGCTCGACGCCCCGGACGGCGGCGTGACGCTGCACTACAACCTCATACCGGTCCACGCGGTGGAACGCGTCGAGTTCCGCAACCAGCTCGGGCTCTCCGAGCGCCAGCTGCGTAATGCCGTCGAGGAGCGCTTCGGGCGCAGTCCTCAGCTCGGGCGCGCCGCGGAGGTCACGCGTGTGCTCGAGCGGCTCTACGAGGATCACGGTTACTTCAGGGCTTCGATCCGTGCCGTGCCGACGACGCTCGAAGACCCCCATCGCACGATCTTGACCTTCGAGATCGATTCCGGGCCGCGGGCGAACGTGCGCACCATTGACATCGTCGGGGACGCCGGCCTGGCAAGACAGGATCTGCTGGCGCGCCTGCGCCTCGTCGAAGGGCGGCCGTACGATCGACTGGCGCTCCAGGATCGCCTGACGGAATACACGAACTGGCTGAAGGGCCGAGGTCACCTGCAGGCGGCCGTCAGCCACACGCCGAGGCTGTCAGAAGACGGGCGCACGGCGGACATCACGCTCGACGTGCAGGCTGGCCCGGTCGTCGAGGTGCGGTTCGAAGGCGATCCGCTGCCGCGCGATCAGCGCGCGGATCTTGCGCCATTCCAGCGTGAGGGATCGGTCGACGAGGATCTGATCGAGGATTCGGTGCAGCGGATCCGCCAGTACCTGCATCAGCAGGGCTACTGGAAGGCCGACGTGACGGCCGACAGCACGCAGGCGGACAACACGCTCACCATCGTCCTGACCGTGCGCAAGGGACCGCTTTACCGCGTCGCGAAGGACGGCGTGGACGTCACCGGGAACGTGGCGATCGCGCTCGAAGAGATTCGGCCGCTGATCGTGCTGGCGCCGGGAGCGCCCTACGTCGCTTCGCACCTCGATGTCGCCGCCGGGGCGATTCTGCGGCTGTACCGCACCCGCGGCTTCGCCTGGGTCGAGGTGAAGACGGCGGAAAACGACGTGAGTGCCAGCGCCGGCGGCGAGCCGGTCGTCCGCCCGGCGATCGTCATCAACGAAGGCCCGCGCGCGGTCATCGGCGAAATCCGGGTCACCGGCGTCGAGGGATTGAGCGAGGCGGACATCCTGCGCGTCATCAAGCTGCAGCCCGGATCTCCGT
>JBOGIX010000894.1:0-3343 GCA_050744685.1 Vicinamibacterales bacterium
CCCTCGGGGATGGCGGCAGGCTGGCGGCCAGGTGCGCACAGGCGGACGAATCCAGTCGCGCCGCCGCCGCGCCCAGGCCGTCGCGGCAGACGGCGCGGAGCGATTCGCGCGCGGCCAGGGCGAGAAACCGATCTCGCTCGAGGCGATCGAGGCGCTCGACGATCAGGCAGATGTCCGTGAGCCAGAGCAGGGCCGGCGCCGCTGTATCGCCCGCGTGATGCGCAACACGATGGAGGCAGGCGAGCAGGAGCGCGTCGGCGGGCGCAAGGGTCCGGGCTGCCGCGCCGAGCGAGGGGATCGGGACGGCTCGCGCGTGCAATTCATCGAACGACAGCGCCCGCGCGAAGACCAGCGGATTGGCGACGCGCCAGTGCAGGTCGACGCGTTCCACGCGGCCGCCCGCCCCGAGCAGCTTCGTGTAGTGCCGCTGCCCCGTCGCCAGCTCCGCGTCGGATTCGACATCGCGGCTCCATCCATGGCACTCCAGCACACGCTGCGCACGGTCCACGTCGCTCCGGCGGACGAGCAGGTCGATGTCGACGCGGTGCCGCATGTACGGCTCCGGATAGTGCGTGTGGGAGAGCGCAGCCCCTTTGATGAGCAGGGTGTCGACATTGCCGGCACACAGGGCATCCAGCAGCCCGCGCAGCATCGCGTCGCGCCGCTCGTGGAAGGTGGCCGACGTCCGAACCTCGCGCAGCAGCTCGGCGACCCACGGCTGCCGACGAGTGTCCGGCGTCAGCGCCGTCGCCAGCATAAGGTGCACACCCTGGCGACGGGCCACAGCGATCCCGTCCGCCGTCAAAGGCGTAAACACTCGAGCCAGCCGCACGGATACTGCAGGCTCGCCGTGGCAACGCTGCGAGGGGTGCGGCATGCGTTTCAGTTTCCAGTTTCCAGTTCCCAGAGTCTACTTGCCTGTTGCCAGTTCCGCGTTCCACCCCGTTCCCCGTTCCCAGTGCTCTTCAGTTCCAGCCGCCGAGTTTCATGAGCCCCGAACCGAAGCCCCGAGCCCCGACCCACCTTCGCGCTGAACTGTGGTCGCTATGGCAGGCAAGGCCCTCGAGTACCGAGCCCGAGTACCGAGCCCCGAGTACCGAGCCCCCCTTCCCTCATTCACAATTCCGAGTCCGATTACAATCGGCCCATGATCGGGCAGGCGGCACCCCGCAAGGAGGCGCGCGACAAGGTCACGGGGCGCGCGCGCTACGTCGACGACCTCGCCCTGCCCGGCATGCTGCACGGCGTCACCGTGCGCAGTACGGCCACGCGCGGCATTATCCGCGACATCGATTTCCAGCCCGGCCTCCCGTGGGACGAGTTCACCATCGTCACGGCGGAGGACGTGCCGGGCGAGAACTGCGTCACGCTGATCGCCGACGATCAGCCCTACCTCGCCGCCGAGCGCATCAATCATCCCGAAGAGCCCGTTGTCCTGCTCGCGCATCCGGATCGCCACCTGCTGGAAGAAGCGCGCCGGCGCGTCGTGATCACCGTGGAACCCCTGCCCGCCGTGCTCACGATCGACGATGCGCTGTCAGGTCGCGAGATCGTCTGGGGTGACGACAACGTGTTCAAGTCGTACCTCGTCTCGCGCGGCGATCTCCAGACCGCTTTCGCCAGCGCGCACCTGGTCGTCGAAGGGGAGTACGAGACCGGCGCGCAGGAGCAGCTGTACATCGAGCCGAACGGGATGCTGGCCGTCGCGAATCCCGGCTCCGGTGTCACGGTGTGGGGGTCGATGCAGTGCCCCTACTACATCCACCGCGCGCTCGCGGCGCTCTTTGCGCTCCCCGCCGAGCGCATCCGCGTCGTCCAGATGGAGACGGGCGGCGGGTTCGGGGGCAAGGAGGAATACCCGTCGATCATCGCCGGCCATGCGGCACTGCTCGCCTGGAAGTCCGGCCGGCCGGTCAAGATGATCTACGACCGGCTCGAAGACATGGCCGCGACGACCAAGCGCCATCCGTCGCGGACGAGGCATCGGACGGGCATCGATGCGGACGGCAGGCTCGTGGCGATGGACATCGAGTTCACGATCGACGGCGGCGCCTACTGCACGTTGTCCCCGGTGGTGCTCTCGCGCGGCACGATCCACGCGGCCGGACCGTATTTCTGCGAGAACATCCGCATCCGCGCCAGGGCCGTCGCGACCAACGCGCCGCCACACGGCGCGTTCCGCGGGTTCGGCGCGCCGCAATCCATATTCGCGCTCGAGCGCCACATGGACCGTGTGGCCGCAGCTGCGGGACTCTCGCCGGAAGAATTCCGGCACCGCAATTTCATCCGGACCGGCCAGTCGAACGCGGTCGGGCAGATCCTGCGGGAACCGGTGGACATGTCCGCCCTGCTCGATCGCGCGTTCGAGCTCTCCAGCTACCACCTGCGCCGCGAGCAGTTTGCACGGGAGAACCAGGCGGCCTCCGTCAAACGCGGGATCGGGTTTGCGTGCTTCATGCACGGCGCCGGCTTCACCGGATCGGGCGAGCAGCACCTGGCGTCGGTCGTGCACGTCGAGGCCGCGTCCGACGGCCACGTTCGTGTCCTCGCGGCGAGCACGGAGATCGGCCAGGGCACCAACACCGTCTTTGCCCAGATTGCGAGCGCCGCGCTCGGCATTGGCTACGACGATGTTGAGATCGTGCAGCCGGATACGTCGCTGGTACCCGACAGCGGCCCGACCGTGGCGTCGCGGACGTCCATGGTCGTCGGCCGGCTGGTCGAGACGGCGGCGCTGTCGCTGAAGTCGATCCTGATCGAGTCCGGCCTGCTCGCCCCCGGCTACGATGCTGCCGCGTTTCGTCCGGCGGCCGCTGCCTACGTGTCCACGCGAGGACCTCTGCGCGGGACCGCGCAGTATCAGCCGCCCGAAGGACTCCGCTGGGACGACGAGCGCTATGAAGGGGATGCGTACGGCGCGTATGCGTGGGCCGTGTATGTCGCCCAGGTCGCGGTCGATCTCGCGACGTTCGAGATCCGGGTCGAGGACTTCGTCGCGGTGCAGGAGATCGGGCGGGTGATCAACCCGGTGCTCGCGGCGGGGCAGATCGAAGGCGGTGTCGCGCAGGCGATAGGCTGGGCGCTCTACGAGCAGGTCGTCTGGCGCGAGGGGCGCATGGCCAACGGCCAGATGACGAACTACATCATGCCGACCTCGATGGACGTGCCGCCGATTCGCGTCGAGTTCGTCGAGCGTCCGTATCCGCACGGGCCCGGCGGCGCCAAGGGCATCGGCGAATTGCCGATGGACGGTCCCGCGCCCGCGATCTTCAATGCCGTCCATCAGGCGACCGGCCTCGACGTCGTCAGACTGCCGTTGACCGCGGAGCTGCTGGCCGATCTC
>JBOGIX010000895.1:0-5910 GCA_050744685.1 Vicinamibacterales bacterium
CATCACGTTCCACATTTTATTAATATAAGGCCGCTCGATCTGCCAGCTCCGGGCAAGGCTCAGCTAGTATACGGCGAGCAGCTCCGGGTCCGTTTCGTAACGCAACAGCGGATAGAACGACAGGAACGCGAGCTCGTCGTCCGAATGGTTGATCGAGCCGGGGACCATGATCTTCTGATTGCGGGTCAGCAGGTGATAGCGGTGCGTGCGGACTAGATCGTCGTAGATGGATTGATAACGCTTGCGATAGGCCGCGTTGGCCGTCATGTGGAGCGCCACGCGCAGGTGCGAGACGAGGTGCAGCGCACGAAGGCCGGTCTCGTCCGCGTCCTCCCAGATGGCTGCCGGCCCCCACCAACCCCATCGCGTGCGCTGGCCATCCAGATCGATCAGCTCGAAATCGTTGTCCAGGATGTGGTTCGTGATCCGGTCGATCACGCCACGCAGCGCGGGCTTCTCCTCTTCCGACGCCACCAGCTCGGTGTAAATCGGGTAGACGAAGTAGTGGCCGACGATCTCGTCCGAGCTCGTGTCTCCCTTCCAGCGCCAGGCCTTGTCCGGAGTGTCGTGCCACTCCCCATCCTTCGGCTGCACGTCCTCCCCCACTTTGATGAAGGATCGCGCCGGGAAGCCGGGCACGCCGGTAATCGACTCGAGCCGCATGAGCGCCTGCATGCCGCGCCTGGCGTGCTCGCGGGCGTCGGCTTCGCCGGTCACGCTGAAGCGGAACGCCTCGGCCGCGACATACATGGCGGTCCACAAGCCGTCGTTGTCGCTCGAGGCCATCTGGTTGGTCGAGAGGTCGCCGGGAACGCGCAGCTGCGAGTCGGCCGTGAGTCCCCACCGGTTGTGCCTGGCCTGGATTCGCTCGACGAAGGCGCGCGACTTCTCCGTCAGCGTCATCGGCTTGTATTCGATGCGCGCGTAGCCTTTGGGCGTTTCGATCCAGGTGACGTCGCCGTCGACGCCGATGCCGGTCACGTGATCGTCCGGCAGCCAGCGCGCACCGGCAAAGAACTCGCGGCGGCGCAGATCGTCGCTCAGGCGGATGGCGCCGTCTTGCGTACCAATCCACATCGCAGACGACGAGTCCGCGTTGATGACGGTGAGGCGCTGGCTCGGCAGCGGAACGGTCAGGCGCTGCAGCAGTCTGGCGTGCTGCCCGGGATCGAGCTGCCGTCGGACCTGCACTCGGCCTGACGTGAGACGCGCGAACTCCTCGGCGGAGTGATGCGTGCGGACCTTCTGCCTGTAGGGGCCGAGTGGCGACTGCGACGCCACGGATGCCACGCACACCGCAACGACGCCAACGAGCACCAAGGCCCGAGAACCAGCTGCATGCATTATTTGTCCTCACGGGTGGCCTGTTGCGGCCCGGGGGCCAGCTTCATTTGTCCTCACGGGTGGCCTGTTGCTGCCCGGGGGCCCTCTTGCGGCAGGACTCTCCTGCGGAATCGGCCACTTCGCTCAGCCGCTGCCGCTCGGCCGCCCGGGCAAATGGCAAATAGACCAGCATCGCAATGGGGATCGACGCGGCGCCCCACGCCGCTGCTCTCCAGTCGCCGCCCGTCACGAGATAGTGCCCGACGACCGGGGGCGTGGTCCACGGCACGTTGATGAACGGCTTGTGGACGATTTCCCACTGCATCAGCAGATACGTGCCCGTCGTCAGCAGCAGCGCGTTGAGGACGTACGGGATCATGAACACCGGGTTCATCACGATCGGCAGGCCGAAGAAGATCGGCTCGTTGATCTGGAAGATCTGCGTCGGCAGCGAGACGCGGGCGATCCTGCGGTAGCCGGGCTCCTTCGATCGCGCGAGCAGCAGCGCCAGGGCAATGGTCGCGCCCGTTCCGCCGACATTCACGAAGGTGGTGAAGAACCCGTATGCGGTGACGTAGGGCAGCGGCGCTCCGGCAGTCGTCGCCTCGACGTTCGCGGCGAGATACTGCAGGAAGATGGGCGCGACCACCGCATCCACGGCGTTGTCGCCATTGATCCCGATCGACCACAGGATCGTCACCAGCGAGGCGTAGGCCAGAATTCCGGGCAGCGTGTTGAGCGCAAACACGAGTGGCGCGAAGGCGGCCTGCAGCAGCGCATTAGGGTCGACGTGGAGCACGAACCTCACCAGCCAGAATGCGAGCACGAGGAAACAGAGCGGCGTGAGCGAGACGAACGACTGGGAGACCACGGCAGGCACGCTGGGCGGCATGCGGATCACGAGCTGGCGATCGGTGAAGAACCTGAGCGTCCTGGCGCTGACAATCGCGACCAGGATCGCCGTGAACAGCCCCTTCGAGCCGAGCCCGTCCATCGTGACCGTCTGGGTGGACGGATCCACCTGAAGCAGCATGAACACGACGAGGGCCGTGGCGCCGCTGACCGCAGGTTCCTGGCCGAGGCGCGCGCCGAGATCCCACGCAATCGAAAAGCAGGCAACCACGGCCAACAGGCCGAACGTTGCAGTGACGGGGACCTGCAGCAGCGGCAGGTACGGTGCGACCTTCGCGTCCCAGCCGCTGACCGGCAGGAAAGCCACGATCATGAACAGGCCGCCGACGATCGTCAGCGGGACGATCGCCACCATGCCGGCGCGGACGGACGAGAGGTAGGCGTTGTCGCCAATCGAGGCGAGCGCTGCCAGCGGGCGGCTGTTGAGGATCCTGGACGCGTCCGTCACACCTGCGGCTCGTCCCGGCCGACTGCCGCGCCGTTCAGCGCATCGCGGTGCTCGAACACTTTCTGGAAGGCGCGAACGATATCGTCGAGGTCGCCACGGTCGCCGAGCAGCAGTTCCTGGCCAAGCCAGATCGCTTCGCAACAGAGCCGATCGCTGTTCGGACACGCGGCGTCGGCGTAGGCAAGGCGATCGGCCCGGCCGTCGAGATACGGGCCGAAGGCCCTGTTGCGAAAGAGCGGCTGCTGCGGCAGCGAGAATCCGTACCCGGCCGAGCACGGAATGCCTTCGGCCTCGAGGGCGCGGATTACCGCCGAGCGCGGTGCGCCGAACTGCCCGGCGTCGAATCGAAGCATGAACAGATGGTAGCTGTGCCGGGTGCACTCAACGGAGCGGACCTGCGGGTTCAGGCCCGGCACTTCAGCGATCCGCGCGGCGAGGGCGCGTCCATTGGCCTCTCGCGCCTCGGCCTGCGCCTCGAGACGATCCAGCTGGCAATTCAGGATCGCGCCCTGAAACTCCCCGAGCCGATAGTTGCCGCCGATCACGTGGTGTTCGTACCAGACGCCGCCAGCCACGCGCCCGCAATTCTGAATCGACCGGCACGATTCGGCGAGCGCCTCATCGTTGGTGGTGACGATCCCCCCTTCGCCACACGTCAGGTTCTTGCTCGACTGGAACGAGAACGTCGCGAGATGGCCAAGCGACCCTGCCTTTCGTCCCTTGTATGTGCCGCCATGGGCGTGGGCGGCGTCTTCGAGGACGACGAGCCCGTGCTCGCGGGCTAGCGTGGTGATCTCGTCCATCGCCGCGGCCTGTCCGGCGAAGTGGACCGGCACGATCGCCCTCGTGCGGCTGGTGATCGCGCGCCTGATGGCGCCCGGATCCAGGTTGAACGTGTCCGGATCGACGTCGGCAAACACCGGCACGGCGTTGGCCTCGATCACGGCGGACGCGGTCGCCACGAACGTGTACGGCGGGACGATGATTTCGTCGCCGGCACGGATGCCAGCGGCGAGCAGGGCGACGCGGAGCGCGATCGTGCCGTTCGCCACCGCGATCCCATGGGCGCAATCGTGCATCGCCGCGAACCGCTGCTCGAATTCGGCGACCTCGGTGCCGTCGAGCCGCCCCCAGTTGCCGCTGCGCAACGTTTGCAGCAGGCGTTCCTCCTCCGGGGCGCCGAAGACGGGCCAGGCGGGGAATGGTTTCGTGCGGACCGGAAGACCGCCAAGCAACGCGAGCATGCGATTAGGGTAATGCGAGTTGGTGAAATGCTTGTGGCCCGTCGGTCATTTCGGGAGTGGAGCTCGGCCTGACACAGGCTTCAGTTGCGCTGTCAACTCCCAATCTCCAACTCCCAACTCCCAAGGGCACGTCGATCGAGAGAGCGGGGCGAGGTCGCACGAACTGGCTGCTGGTTCGACTTTCACCCATCTCTTCGATCCACGTGCCCTTGGGAGTTGGAGGTTGGGAATTGGGAGTTGGCCAATTCACGACCCGGAAGGACTCCGGTTCTGATCTGACGGAGTCTCACTCGGCGGCCAGCGCCCACGTCGATCGGTACGGCAGGCTCATACCCATGTAAATGCACGCGTCCTGCCCACTGCCCGCTCGACACAGCTCGCGAAACCCCAGGCGTGTATAGAACCCGAAGGCACGCGTATTGAGTGCGCTGAGGCCGAGGTGCACGCCGGGCGAGCCGCGTCGATGCAGCGCATCCATCAACTGTTCGAGCATGCGCCGCCCGTGTCCGCGTCCCTGGGCGCGCGGCAGCAGATCGATGTGCAGGTGCGACGGCCAGGCCTCGTATGGTTCGGGACAAAAGTAGTCCGGGTGATGGTACGTGTGGTGCGCCTGCTGCGCCCGGGTCCAGCCGCGGGAATCGCCGGTCGGCTCGGGAAATCGTGCGCACAAAGCGGGCCGCCATTCGCGCTCGTAGCGGTCGTAGAACGCACGGGACTCGAGCGCCCCGAGCGCGTAACCGCACACCCCGTCACTGTCCTCCAGCACGAGGCTGAAGTCCGGCTCGAACGCGAGATAGGGCCCGACGAAGATGCGGCCGAGCGCATCCGGATCGTCGTGGTAGAGCGCTTCCGCGTTTCCGCCGTAGTCACCCGTCTGGAGACACACTTGATACGCAGCGCGCTCGTCACCGGGCACGGCGCGCCGTATCACACACTGCTGCACCTCGGTCACGGGTTCGTTCTCCGCCTCCGACTCTTGCATTTTAATTAGATCCGAGGGGCTTCGCCCCTGGGACTCCCCTGCGCCGACGCTCGCCCTTCGACGAGGCTCCAGGCGGCGCTCGCGGGTATGATCCGCGGATCGGAGGTGTGTGCGTATGAACCGGAGACTTGCCGCGTGCCTCGCGACGTTGGTCACCGCAGCCGCGGCTGCGCAGCAGCAGCCGGCGCCACAGGCGCCGCAGCCTGCCGCGACGACCCCGCCGGCAGACAACGACACCTCGCTCCGGAAGCTGTCTCCTGACGAAATTCCGCCGAACCTGAGCTTCTACGCGATGGATCCGCTCCACAAGCCGGGCATGCCGCTCGGCTGGGCGAGCGAGGAGATCCGCGAACGGCTGGACCGCGGGCTGGTCGCCGCCGCCGCCGGAGACGATCGCGTCCATCTGAGCTGGCGGCTGCTCGAGAGCGATCCGCCAGACGTGTCGTTCAACCTGTATCGCTCCGACGCGGCCGGCACGGAGACCAGGCTGAACGCCCGGCCGATCGTCACGACGACCGACTTCGTGGACACAGCCGCCGCCGGCGGGCAATACACGTGGCGCGTGGCCGCTCTCGTCAACGGGCGCGAGACTGGAGAAACCGCGGGCAGACGGACCGATACCGCAATCGCCGCCTTCAAGGAGATTCGGCTCCGCGACGATGTGAGCAGCGTGGATCGGGTAGCCATCGGGGATCTCGACGGCGACGGGCATTACGACTTCGTCGTCAAACACCCCGCCGGCAACATCGACCCGGGCCGGCGCGTGCCGAGCAAGAATACCTACAAGATCGACGGCTACAACGGCCGCACGGGCGCCTTTCTCTGGCGTATCGATCTTGGCTGGAACATCAATCACGGCATCTGGTTCTCGCCGATGGTCGTCCGCGATCTCGACGGCGACGGCAAAGCGGAGGTCTGCCTGCGGACGGCGCCGCCCGCCGCGACGCGGGACCGCGCGTTCGACGGCGGAAAGGGGATCGTGCTCGAGGGGCCGGAGTATC
>JBOGIX010000896.1:0-3148 GCA_050744685.1 Vicinamibacterales bacterium
TCTCAGTCGCGCCCTGCGGAATGGGTGCGACCGCCGTCGATGGAAGCGCTGTGCCATCGACAGTGAGCACAACGGACGCGATGTCGAGCGATCCGTTCGCGAGCTCCGCTACCGACAGCACGACCACGACGGCGTTGACATGACCGGGTGACGTCGCCGGGCCGCCAACGCCGTCAGGCCCGTCGAGCACGAGCTGGAGATTCAGATCGGGGGCCGCTGGACGCGGGCGCGCGGGCGCGGCGGCATCGAACTCCGCCGGCGGGCCGAATCGGCCGAAGAGATCGGCGAGCGCGGCGCGATAGCGCGGCGGCGGGTCGCTTGCAGGAATCGGCGCGTCGGAGATCAGCCCGCGCCGCAGGTAGCTGCCGGAGGCGGGCACCGCGCCCAGTGGTTTCGGCGTCGGTCGCGATCGTCCCATGAAGATCGCCACGGCACGCGACGCGAGGCTCGAGCCGGTGACGGGGATTGCACGATGGCGGGTCATCCACACGCCGCCCTCGAGTCGACCGAGCGCCACGAGCGCGCCGAGCGGCGTCTTCGGAAACCGGAACTCCTGTCGGAACGAGTTCGAGGCCACGCCGCTGCCGGCAAGCCAGTGCGCCTCGCCGACCGCGGGCGCGGGCAGGCGCGGAGGATTGGCCAGCGGCACGGCCCCGGCCACTGCGACCAGCGGACGGGCGATCAGCGTCACCCTCGAGAGCCAGAATGTGCCGAACGTCGCCGAGTAGCGCTGCCCCAGCTCCTGCAGGATCCCGTCCCGGTCGAATCGCTCCACCAGTTTCTTGCCGACGGTGTCCAGCGCGTCCACTCGCGGACCGAGCACCCTGTCGATCAATTCGCCATTCGGCGCCTTCGAATCGGACCAGTACGCGAAGATCCCAACAGCCGCGTACGCCAGCCGGCGGCTGCCATCCGACTGCTCGTCGACCGATCCCACCAGACCGAGGAATCGCCCGAGCCCCGGATCCATCGCCTGCGCGAGCAGCGTGTCGGCAATGCGTACGTTGGCGATGTGCTGCCGGCCGCTCGCCGGCACCAACTGACTCTGCAGGCGCTGGGCGCGTGGCGGTGTGGCAAGGTCGCCGACCAATTGCTCGCACTGATTGACGATGTCAGGGGCGTGGGCTTCGACCCGAGCGATCTCGTCCTGCGGCGTGAGCGGATCGAACGGGCCGTCGGGCTGGTCCGGCCGGTTCAGACGCTTCGGCGCTCCGCGCACCACTTCGTGGAGCCCGACGGTGTCACCGAGTCCACCCGCATACCAGGGCCGGGAGCCTTCGATGGGCAGGGTGAGAAAAGCGATCGGATCGCCGCCGAGCATCTGCTCGATCACGTCCGACGCAGTCACCCGCCACGTGCGCAGCCCTTCCACGGCGCCAGTGCCTTTGATGCGCACCCGATCCACGCGCGGCCCGCCGACGATGAACGGCGGCCGCGTCCGTTCCGAGAAGACCCGCTCTTCGATGCGATCGAGAAGCTCGAACGAACCTTCGAACGATCCGTCGGTCAGGAGCTCGACGGCGATGTCGATCGCGTCGCCCGTCGTCGAGGGCGGCAGGATATCGCCGATCAGCACGCCTTCGGCCTGATCGAGCGACGGCTCGGGAAGCACGACACCGCGAGCGTTGCGCCAGAGGACCTGCGGCTCGCCCGGACGCGGCTCGATCGCGAAGATCCCGAACGGCATCAGCGGGAACCCCAGCGCCGGCGACGGCATCAGGCGCAGATGAATGCCATCCGGCAGGTCGTCGTCTTGTCCCGCCGCCGTGGCCATGGCAGCGAACAGATCCGGCGCCGCAAAGATCGCCATTGGCTACGCCTCCTCCGCGAAGCTGGGTTGCAGCGGCAGCAGCAACGGACCGACGAGCAGCGCCCCGGTTGCCTTGTCGGTCAACTCCAGCTGAATCGCTGGTGATTGCACCAGTGGCGGCGCAAAGAGATTTGGCTCCAGCCAGTACTGCGGCGCGAACGGTGCGGACGACATCCAGAGCATCCGCGATCGCGACCGATCGCTGCGCCGGATGTCGAATGTTCCGGACGGCAGGGGCGACATGACGAGGCGCAGGGCGTTCAGCTGCACGCGGCCGGGCCGATCGATCGGCTCGGGAGATTCCAGGAGCACGCCGGCGCAGAGCCAGGAGGGTTCCGCCGGCGGCTTCTGAGCGATCCAGAGCAGGCTGACCCGAGGGGTGGGCGCGGGCGGCCACCGGTCCAGCCCCAGTGCGTCCATCGCCGCTTCGAAGTCAGCGTCCGATCCGTCGATCGCGGCCGCGCCCAGCGCGGGCAACGGTTGCCGGAGCGCGATATCACCTGTCGCGGCTTTCGGCGGCGATTCGAATCCCAGACCGGCGACCATTGCCGCGGGATTCCGCCATCGCGAGGTGCGGAAGGTCACGCCCTCGAGTTGTCCGTCAAGGACGTTGACTGGATCGTCCGCCTTCGCGAGGGCGTAGACCTCGTACCACGCCCGCGTCGCCAGCGGCGTCACCGCCGTGAGCGTCGCTCCGGGTTTCGGCATCGCACACGGCGCGGTCATGGCGTAGGAGTAGCGGCGCGCGTCCACGCCTTTCAGCAGATCCGGTTCGGCGAGCGCCAGCCAGTTGGGAGTCAACTCGACGGGCAGGCCGGCAGGGCCCGGCACGTCGACGCGTCGCACGCCGAGCTTCAGCGTGAAGCCGTACTTCTTCGCCAGCGTGATCACGTGCGATGACAAGAAATGCGCGCTGACCGGATCGTCGGCGAACCGCGCGTCCTCGCTCTGCGCCGGGGTGTAGGCCATCAGGAAGCGCGACAGCATCTCGGGCCGGAAGTCATTCCGTTGCACGTGCCATTTCTGCAGATAGTCGCCCTCGCCGTACTGCGGAAGGGCGGCGAGCGCACTGACCGTGTCCGACTTCATCCTGGTCGGGGCCGTGCGGAAGTAGAAGCTCCGTGCCGTGGGCGGCGGGATTGCCGGGTCTGCCCCTTTGGGCAGGTAGGTGGTCTGGTTCGACTCGTGGCCCGCCTCGACGATCTTGCCGTCCTCGGTCTGCTCGTAGATCCAGCCCTCCCACGCCATCGCAATGTCGAGGCGATACTTGTGGCCCGGATCCAGGACGCATTGCACACCGGTCCCGGTATCGTCGTTTTCCTGCTGCGGCTGCTTTGC
>JBOGIX010000897.1:0-2426 GCA_050744685.1 Vicinamibacterales bacterium
GGTTGGTGACGAGCAGCAGCCGTATCTCCTCGTCGCTCAATCCCGCGGCTCGGGCTGCGGGTACGAACGCGGTGAACAGCGTATCGAACGGGCGGAACGCCCCGCCGCCCGGTTCGCCGACTCGGTACCATCCGGCATCGTGCGACACGAGCACCCGCTCCAGCAGGCGCTGTGCCTTCATCTGCTGCACGAGCGCAACGTGACGCGGCACACTGGCGGGCGAGATGCCATCGAACTCCACCCATGCGCCTCGCCGGGCCGCTTGCGTGTGGAACGTGGTGTCGCGCTCGTTGTGCGCGTGCACCCAGATGAACGCCTGCAGCGGCACACCGGCCGTCTCCAGGCGATCCAGCTGTTCGATGGCGGCGGCGCCGGTCGAGGTGTGCGACGCGATCGGGATGCCGGTCGCGCGATGCGTCAACGCCGCGGCCCGCACCAGCTTCGCGTCGACGGCGGACAACGTTCCCTCGTCTACGCCGATTTTCATGAACGCCGGCTTCACGGCGGTGCCGTCGATGCCCCGCTCGACCTCGCGAATCCAGCGCGCGGCCAGCTGTTCGTCGCGCTCGCTGAATGCGTGCGCCGGCAGGTGTTTGTCCTTCGCCGCCCCGTAGTAGCCGGTATTGGTGAGGACGTGGACGCCCGACGCCTCGGACAGCCGCTTCAGCAGGACCACATCGCGGCCCAGGTACGCAGGGGTGCATTCGACGAGCGTGCGGCACCCGAGCGCGTGCGCCTGCCGCAGATGGGGAAGCGCAATCCCGAACGCCTCGTCGCGATCGTACCGCGACGGGCTCACGCGGTCCGCGCCCACGAAGTCCACGAGCACGTGCTCGTGCATCAGCGTGAGTCCGAGCTGGTCGGCGCCGAGCGGGCCTGTGACGGTTTCGATGGTGTCCGGCCCCGTAAGCTTCCGTGAGATCGGGCGTGGCGAACCAGGCCGCGCGCATGCGCCGGCGAGCAGGCCGAGACCGAGCAGCGACCGTCGAGTCATCGCCGCGACATTCTACCGAGTCTGCGTGCGGCTGATGCGGCGGGACCCGTCAGCGCTCCCCCGCGACTCGCATTCTCGACTGAGGCGCGGACTATCTGAGGGCGCAAAGGGCAGGGCCGCCCGGACGCGCCAGGGTGTCATGCGGCCACGGGCGGCCGGCTGACCGAAAAGCCAGCCGGTCCCCTGGGATCTGCGAGCTCGTCACCGCGCCGTGGCCATGTCGCGTCCGCGTCGCGCGTGCACTCCTTCCGCGATTTCCTCGATCATCTTCTTGTTGAAGGCCGGGATGTCGTCAGGCTTGCGTGACGTGACCAGGCCGTTGTCGACGACGCACTCCTCGTCCACCCACGTTGCGCCGGCATTGCGAAGGTCGCTCTGCAGCGACGGCCACGAGGTCATCCTGCGTCCCTTGACGCCGCCGGCTTCGATCAAGGTCCATGGACCATGACAGATGGCGGCGATCGGCTTGCCGCTCTCCACGAACGCCCTCACGAACTGCACAGCCTTCGCGTTCGCCCGGAGCTTGTCGGGATTCATGACGCCGCCCGGAAGCAGCAGCGCGTCGTATTCTTCGGCTCGCGCCTCCTCCAGGCGCCGGTTGATGGGCAGCTCCTCGCCCCAGTTGGCATGCTGCCATCCCTTTACTTTCCCGGATTGCGGAGAGACGATATCGACCGACGCGCCGGCCTGTTCCAACGCTTTCTTCGGCTCAACCAGTTCCGACTGCTCGAAGCCGTGGTCGACGAGCGCCGCCACGCGTTTATTGCGCAGGTTGCTGGTCATTGCACCTCCTCGTTATCGAAGGCCACGTGCCTTCGTTCCTGTAGGCAGGTGCAAGCGACACTCCAGCGGCGCAGTGCCGAGCCGTATGGGGTCGAGTCACGAGACGAGCGGATGATTCGCACGATCCGGCGCACATCGCGCGGTGCCACTCCAGGCCGCCCGCGAGCAAACGAGAGCGAACCATGCATGTCCCCCTGGCGATCACGACCCTCGTCGCTGTTCTGACGATCGCTGCCGCGTCGTCGATGCAGCAGCAACCGCCGGTCGTCCCCGCGACCGCATCCGCGGCCGCGAACCTCACTGCCTCACACGACGAGGCGGCTGGCACGATCGCGATTTTTCGGACCGGCGAGCGCGAACCATTGGTGACGCAGCATGCGCGGCCGGACATGCGGCCGTTCCTGCACCCTATCGCGGCGCCGGATGGGCGCGGCGTGGCGACCGAGAACGGCCCGGCGCATCATCCGCACCAGACGGGCTCCTTCTGGGGCTTCACGCGCGTGAACGGTCGGGACTATTTCCACAATCCGAAGGGGGACTACTGGCGTCGCGTCTCGGCCAGGATCCTCCAGGCGTCGGGCGACGAGATCCGCTGGCAGACGGTCTACGACCTGCTGGACGTCGCCGGCGTCGCGGTGATGACCGAGAC
>JBOGIX010000898.1:0-4026 GCA_050744685.1 Vicinamibacterales bacterium
ATGCCATCCCCTAATGCCATCCCCTAATGCCATCCCCTAATGCCATGAATGCGCATGAATGCCAGGAATGCCATGAATCGGGGGCATTCGGCCGACCGATGTGGAATTCGGTGCTCCGAAAAGGAAAGACTCGTCGAGTTTCACCGCTGAGCCAGGAATCAGCCACGTGATTCATGGCATTCATGGCATTCCTGAGCATTCATGGCATTTCAGGCGAAGCCTCATTGAGGCAAGCCGTAGCGAGGTACACGTATTTGTCGATCGCGGAGTCGAGCTCGTCGAGCGACAGGTATTCCTCGGCGGTGTGCGCCATCAGGAATGACCCCGGGCCGAACAGCAGCGGTCTTCCCCAGCGGTCGAGGAGAGGGATGTCGGTCGTGAAGGGAAACACCGCGGTCTCCATCGGCGCGTCGGCCCAGCTTGTGAGGCGCACGTGCGGCACGCGGAGCACCTCCTCGATGTCGACGAGCGGCTGCAGCGCGGTCAGGACTGTCAGGATGTCCTCGTGCGGGCCGACGGTCCGGAACATGACTTCTGCCGAGGCGTGCGGCGGGACGACGTTCGGGGCGACGCCGCCGTCGATGAGGCCGACCGTATAGTACGTCGTGCCGAGATCGGGATCGGACGGCAGCGCAAGCCCACGCAGCTGCACGAGCGCGTCGATCAGTTTGTCGATGGCGGAAATCCCGTTCTCGGGGGCGGCCGAATGGCACGCTCGTCCGGTGGCGCGCAGGCGCACGCGCAGGGTGCCGCGCGTCGCGAGCGCCAGCTTGCTGTCCGTGGGCTCTCCGTTGATCAGGAACCGCGATCCGATCGGGGATGCGTTCGCGACGTCGGCGCCGTCGCTGCCGCGCTCCTCTCCCACGACGAAGAGCATCCCGACGCGTCGCTCGCCGTCTTCACGCATCCGCTCGACTGCCGCGACCTGCGCCGCGAGTATGCCCTTCGCATCGCAGGCGCCCCGCCCGTACAGGCGGCCGCCGCGAATCGAGCTTGGAAAGAACGGCGGCACGCAGTCGTAGTGCGTCGACAGGACCACGTCCGGCCGATCCAGGGTCGCGATGACGTTGCTGCGGCCGTTGCCGACCGGCTGTTCGCCGACGCGGTATCCAAGCGAACGCAGGCGCGCCGCCAGCCACTCGCCGGCCGCCTGCTCGCGGCCCGTGGTCGAGTCGATGTCGATCAGCTCGCGGGCGAAATCGACGGCGTTCATCGCAGGCCCTCTTCGAGGGCCGTGCGCGCGTCCGTCTGCTCGTCGCGATACTTCACGATCACCGGCGTGGCGAGCGAGAGCCCCCACTCGGGGCCGCGGCCGGTCGAGACCTGCCGCGCGCCGGGGACCACTACCGCTCCTTCCGGGATCACGAGCGGCTCACCCGGGGCCGGCCGAATCACGCGGCCGTTCGGCAGGTCGTACACCGGCGTGGAGCCGGTGATGATGGTTCCGGCGGCGAGCACCGCGCGCCGCTTCACGATCGCTCCTTCGTAGACGCCACAGTTGCCGCCCACGAGCACGTCGTCTTCGATGACGACGGGGACGGCGCCGACCGGCTCGAGCACGCCGCCTATCTGCGCCGCCGCGCTGAGGTGCACGCGCCGCCCGATCTGTGCGCAGGACCCGACCAGCGCGTGCGAATCGACCAGGGTCTCGTCGCCGACGTATGCGCCGATGTTGATGTACATCGGCGGCATGCAGATCACGCGCTGGCCGAGATAGGCGCCGTCGCGCACGGTGGATCCCCCCGGCACGATCCGCACGCCCGCGGCAACCGTCAGCGGCTTCAGCGGCAGCGTATCCTTGTCGAAGAACGGCCAGCGGCCGTGATCCGCGGACGCGTCGACGACCTGGCCGTGGCGGAAGCCGAGCAGGATGCCCTGCTTCACCCAGGTGTTGACCTTCCAGCCGCCGGGCGCGGCCGCATCCGGTTCGGCGGCCCGCACGAGCCCCTGCGACAGCGCGGCGCGCAGCTGCGCGAAGAGCGCCCGCACCGCTTCGGGATCTGCAGGACGCGCATTCGCGAAAATGGCTTCGATTTCGGTCTGCAGCGTGGCGCTCGTCATGGGAGCGACGCCGCCGACGGTTCGAGAAGCCGTGAGGCGGAGAGCGCCTCGGCGATCCGGCGCCGCGAGGCGTCCGAGGGTGGCACCATCGGCAGGCGGTAGACCTCTTCGAGCAGGCCCATCGCCGCCATCGCGGCCTTGACCGGAATCGGGTTGGACTCGACGAAGTTGGCGCTCATGAGCGGCATCAGCCGGGCATGAATCTGCCTGGCCGCCGCGAAGTCGTTTGCTTCCGCGAGCTCCACCATGCGCGCCATCTCGGCAGGCGCCTCGTTGGCGATGACCGAAATGATCCCGTGCCCGCCGACCGCCATCAGCGGCAGCGTCAGCGCATCGTCTCCCGAGAGCACCAGGAATCCCTCCGCGACCGCGCGGCAAACCTCACACATCTGCGAGACGTTGCCCGACGCTTCCTTCACGCCGACGATGTTCGGCACCTGGCTGAGACGGGCGATCGTGGAGACTTCGACGTTGACGCCGGTACGGCCCGGCACGTTGTAGACGATGATCGGCAGGCCGATCTCGCCGGCAATCGCGCTGTAGTGCTGGAACAGCCCTTCCTGCGTCGGCTTGTTGTAGTAGGGCGTAACGGAGAGGATGCCGCGCGCCCCCAAACGCTTCATGTGCTGCGCCGAACGAATCACTTCGCGTGTGTCGTAGCCGCCGGCGCCGGCGAGGACCGGCACCCGCCCGGCCGCCTCGTCGACGACGAGCTCAACGACCCGCGCGCGCTCGTCATCCGATAACGTGGGGCTTTCGCCGGTCGTGCCGCAGGGCACGAGAAAGTGAATCCCCGCATCGATCTGACGCCTTGCCAGCCGGCGCACGCCGGCTTCGTCGAGCGCGCCGGCGCGGGTAAACGGCGTCACCAGCGCAGTGCCAATCCCGGTCCACAACGGCCGCATATGTGCCTCCAAGTCAGCTTCCAGCTTCCGGCTTCCAGCTTCCAGCTTCCGGCTTCCCGCTCTCGCTTCCGGCTCTCTGCTTCCCGCGTCTCGCTTCCAGCCTATTCCGATCAGCGCGGCTGCGCGGCGTGCTGGAAGCTGGAAGCTGGAAGCTAGATATTCAACACATCCCGCATCGTGAACCAGCCTCGACGGCCCCGCAGCCAGCCGGCCGCCTGCAACGCGCCGCGCGCGAAGACGGACCGATCGCGCGCCGTATGCGTGAGCGTGATCGTTTCCGCCGCGGCGTCGAAGCCGATGGTGTGCGTGCCCGGAATCGATCCCGCCCGCGTGGACGTCACGTCGATCGGATGTTCATAACCGTGGTCCCGCATGGCCCGCTCGAGCGCCAGCGCGGTGCCCGAAGGGGCATCCCGCTTGGCTGCGTGGTGCAACTCGTACAGCCAGGCGCCGAACGCGGGCTGCCCTTTCCACAACTCCGCCGCTCGTTCCACGAGGGCGGTGAACAGGTTCACGCCGATCGCGAAGTTGGGTGCAGCCACGACGCCGATGCCGCTCTTCTCCACCTCGGCGCGCATCGCCGGTTCGTGCGCCTGCCACCCCGTGGTCCCGACGACCACGTTGATGCGGCGTGCCGCCAGCCGTGGCAGATTGATTGGGACCGCTTCGGCGATGGAGAAATCGATCGCCACGTCGGCCTGCGGCCACGTCTCGGGCTGATTCGCGTTGTGCACGTCCACGACACCCGCCACGTCGAAGCCTGCCTCGTGCGCCAGGGACTCGACCAGCGTGCCCATGCGGCCGCTGCCGATCACCAGCAGCGTGCCGCTCACGAGGCGATGCCCGCGCCGACCGCCGGCGCCGCCGGCGTGCGCGCGAAGAACGTCGCGTGCAGATGGTTCATCGCCGCGGCCGCCATGGCGTCCTGCAGGACCACGGTCACGTTCCGCCGCGAGGCGGCCTGGGACACCATGCGCAGCGGGAACTGCTCCAGCGATCCGAGAATGCGCGAGGCCATGCGCGGCTCGCGCCGCAGGCCGTCGCCGACGGCACACAGGAT
>JBOGIX010000899.1:0-6822 GCA_050744685.1 Vicinamibacterales bacterium
ATCCCGTCGACCACGATGGATTGTTCGTGGAGCCGGCGGAGCGCGTCGCAGGTTTCCTCGACTGACATCGGTTCGGGATGCGTGACCCATGACACCGCGGCGCGGGCGGGATCGCGCAGCAGGTCGCGCATGTCCGCCGCCTGACGGTCGAGCGCCTGGATCAGGTCGTCGGCAGGGTCCGCCGACCGGCGGCCGCCGAGCGCCTCGACCATGATTCGATGCTTGTCCTGCATGTGATCGAAGACGCGCGCGATTCTGCCGAGGACCTCGGGCATCCCGAACATGCGGAGCAGGTGTCCCGTGGGCGCCGTATCGACCACGATCCGGTCGAAACGCGGATCACTGCCGAGCTCGGCGATCTCCAGCAGTCCGGCGATCTCGTCGATGCCAGGCAGCGACAATCTGAGGAGGCGGGAGACGTCGTCCTCGTCGAGCCAGGTGCCGCGAAGGGCGATAGTTTCGAGCGTCTTGCGGCGTGCGGCGATCCAGCGAGCGAGCGAGGCGGACGCATCGACCTCGACGGCGTGCAGCCGCGGCACACCACGAATCGCGCGAGGCCTGGGGCCAAGGCGCTGGCCGAGCGCGTCGCCGAGCGATGGAGCGGGGTCGGTGGAGATGACGAGCGTGCGCCGTCCCGAACGAGCGGCCCTGACCGCGAGGGCGGCAGCGCACGTGGTCTTCCCGACGCCTCCCTTGCCGCCGATGAAGCGGAACCGCGGGTGGAAGCGGCGCGGCGCCAAATCAGCTGTGCTCGTCGCCTTCGAACGTGGCGTCGACGCCGGTGATCGTGTACTCGGTTGGAGAGAGCGTGGCCGGCGAACTGCCCTGACGCCGATCCCTGATCTCGCGCAGGCGGGCCAGGATGTCCGCCTCGAGCACGTCGAAATCGGCCTGGCTGATATCGCCGAGCTCCAGCCGCATCTGGGCGGCGAGGAGTTGCTCGCGGAGCGCCGTGTCGTCGTTCAGCTCAGTGTCCACGGCCGCGGCCACCTTGTCGAGCACGAAGCGGATGCCGCCGATCAGGATGGTGTCGAGGATGAACACGGTGGCCTCGAGCCTTCGACCTGACGGCGATCAGGTCCGCGTGCCCGAATGCGGGGGCTCCGCGGAGGGATGCGCCCGCTCCAGCTTCAGCCGGATGTTGACGAAGTTGTAGGGCGGCCAGGGCCCCGTGTACTTGAACGTGAGCTTGTCGTAGCGCGACCCGATGTCCTTGACCCTCGTATCGAACGCGCTCTCGGCCTCGCGCGCCACGAGGAAGGCCGAGTTCATGATCATCCGGTCGCCGATCGGCTTGTTTGAGCGCGACGCGACCGAGACATCCCGCAGCGCGTGGAACACCTCGGCGACATATCGTTCGGAGCGCGCCTGCAGCGCCGCGTCGATCAGCCGGCCGTACTGCATGCGCGCGAAGTAGGTCGATCCCTTCTGCGAGGAGATCTCCCCCTTGAGCCGCCGGATGTCCTCGTCCTCCTCTTCGATTTCGCGGATGATCTGGTCGCGATCCCAGAGCACCTTCAAGCCGAACTCGAACTTGTCCTGCATCTTGTTCAGGACATCGGTGAACGCGTCGTAGGCCGACCGCAGCAGCTCGATGATGTCGTCGTCCGTCTTGAAGACCGTGCCGAACGACATGGGGATGACGGTGTGGTGCTCCATCACCGTTTCGTTGACACGCTGATGCGCCAGCACGTTGTCGCGGGTGGGATCCTGCACCACCATCGGCGTGTTCGAGACCACGGCGGCGATGTCGCGATAGTTCACCGTGTGCGTCTCGGCGGGCTCGAGGCCGATCCCGAGGGGGCCGAACAACAGCGGCCGCTCGCTCTTGATGATGCAGTAGACGTACTTGCCCTCGTTCGAGACGTCGGGGCCGGACGACTGGCGCACCCTGGCCGCGGGAATCTTCACACGATCGAGCCTGCCGCGCGGGCGGGCGGCGGGCGCGGGCCGCTCGCGCGCCGCAGGCTCGCTCGAACGCTTCACCTTCGTTCTCGCCTTCACCTTCACCTTGGGCTTCTTCTGCGTGGTCGTCTTGGGCATGGTGGATCCCGGCACGCCGGGTACGTCTGTGAACTGCGATTACCGGGAGCGCCCGGTCCGCGGAGACAACTTCCTGCCCGACGGCGTCTCCCCGCGCGTCGAGAGCATCCGCTTGATTTCCGCCACGAGCGCGTCGGGCAGGCACGGCTTGGTGACGAACGCATCGCACCCCGCCTGCCGCGCCCCTTCGGCGTGGCCGGCGAGTGCGTGCCCGGTCAACGCCACGATCGGAATGTGCTTCGTGCGCGCGTCCTCCTTGAGACGGCGCGTCGCTTCCCAGCCGTCCATTCTCGGCAGCGCGAGGTCCATCAGGATGATGTCCGGCATCAGCTCGATCGTCTTCTCGATCGCCTCGATGCCATTGGTGGCCTCGGCTACCCGGTATCCCGAGAACGTCAGGTACGCCGCGTACATCTCGCGCGCGTCCTGGTAGTCCTCGACGACCAGGACGAGCGGCTCATTCATGGGTGTATCCATCCCCGTCCCGCGCTACCGGCGTCGCAGCCGCACCGGCAGCTTCAGAGTGAACGTCGAACCCTTGCCTTCCTCGCTGTCGAGCTCGATGGTACCGCCGAGCATCTGCGCCAGCCGGCGACAAATCGACAGTCCCAGGCCGGTGCCTCCGAAGCCGCGGGCCGGCGACGTGTCGAGTTGGCTGAAATCCTCGAAGACCCGGGACTGATCCGCTTCCGGGATGCCGATGCCCGTGTCCGCGACCCTGATGGCAACCCAGTTTCTCGGCTCATCATACGTCGCCGCGATCACGACGGACCCGGCAGGCGTGAATTTCAGCGCATTGCTGAGCAGATTGAGCACGATTTGCTTGACTTTCTGACGATCGCTCTTGATGCCCCGGAGCCGTTTCGAGATCCGCGAGGTCACCTTCAGGTTCGATTTCCGGATGATCGGCTCGAGCTCTGCCGTGACCTCGGTCAGCAGCTCGGGAATCTCGAAAGTCGACAGGTTCAGCGGCATCCGCCCCGCTTCGATGCGGGTGATGTCGAGGATGTCGTTGATGAGCGCGAGGAGGTGCCGCGAATTCGAATCGATGCGCGTCAGGCTCTTGCGCTGCGGGTCGGAGATCGACCCCGTGACGCCGTGGAGCAGCATGTGCGTGTATCCCAGGATCGCGTTCAGCGGCGTCCGGAACTCGTGCGACATGTTCGCGAGGAACTGCGATTTGAGCGCAGATGCCTGCTCGAGCGCGATGTGCTGGCGCCGAAGGAGCTCGTTTTGCGCGGCCAGCTCTGCCGTGGCTTCCTGCACTTTCAGCTCGAGCTCGGTCGCCGCCTGGTTCACCTTTTCGAACAGGACCTGCTTCTCAATCGCTTCCGTCAGGTCGTGCAGGATCGTCACGACCCACATCAGCTCACCCTGCTCCGACAGGATCGTTCCGGCCACCCCTTCGACCGGCAGCGGCCTGCCCGTCACCGGGTTCGTGAGCTGGATCTCGCCCCGGTATCGCTGCTCCCCCGACCGCGTCAGCACGTTCGAGACGAACGACGTCAGGTGCGCGCCATTTGCCCGCACGTGGCGCTCGACGCGGTCGCTGGCCGGCGCCGGCAGGTCGAACAGCCGCTCCGCGGGCTCGTTCATCAGGACGATGTCCCCCTCCTGATTGGTGACGAGGATCGGGTCGGCGACCGAGTCGATGATGAGCTCGAGGCGATGGCGTTCGTCGCGCACCTCCGCCTGCGCGACGCGCAAGGTTCGATAGCTCTCCTCGATCTCCTCCTTCGCCCGCGCCAGGTCTGTCACGTTGCGCAGGACAGACACCACGTAGGTGCCCTGGCGTTCGTCCTTCGCCCGCGAGCTGAGCAGCTCGAACAGCAGATCCGATCCCTCGAGCGGATCCACGAGCAACAGCTCGCGGCGCGAGAGCTCGACGTCGCCGACGGCGCTCGTCGACAGCGCCGCCGAGAACAGCATGTTGTTCAGCGAGACGGCCCGCCGCCATCCCTCGCTGGCGTCCTCGGGGGCGGCGAACAGCTTTTCCGCATGCGTGTTCGCGATGATGAGCTTGCCTTCGGTGTCCGTGAGCAGGATCGGGTCGGTGACCGCATTGATGATGCTGTATAGCAGCATCCGCTCCTGGCGGAACCGCGTGTCCGCCAGCGTCTGCCGGCTCATCAGACGCGAGATCTGTTTCGAGAGCACCGTCGCCAGCCAGGGAATTTCCGGCGGCACTTCGGGTTCCGCAGTGCTCGTCAACAGCAGGCCATGCGAAACCGAATCGTCGTCCGATCGCAGGGGGACGGCGTGGAACGGTCCTTCGATGGGTGCCCGCAACGCCGGTGCCTCGCCATCGAAGTACGAGGCGTCGCGCCGGTTCATGGCCTTGATGAGGGGATGGGCCTGATCTTCGCGGGTGAGGACGAACTCGACGATCGTGCTGCTTGGAATGCCGTGCTCGGCAACGAGCAGGAGGTGGTGATTGGAGGGATCGATGAGCGCCACCACCGCCTGGCGGATGCCGGTCTGGCCCACGAGCCAGTCCACGGCGCGCCGCGCGGAGACTTGAAGGTCTGTATTCGACAGCAGGAACTCAGCCAGTCCGAGCTTGGCCTCGAGCTCGCTGGCCGCGCCCTGTACAACTGGTGCGGCTCCGTGCACCCGTTACCCCTCGGACTTGGCGCGCCTCCGGCGGGTGCGCGCACCCTTGGTGGCCGCCAGCTCCGCGCGAAGCGCCGCGTTCTCTGCGATGACGTCCTGATGCGTGAATTCC
Organism: Vicinamibacterales bacterium; assembly: GCA_050744685.1. Taxonomy (GTDB): domain Bacteria; phylum Acidobacteriota; class Vicinamibacteria; order Vicinamibacterales; family 2-12-FULL-66-21; genus JACCXG01. Next base: position 4,769 of record JBOGIX010000899.1, read on the forward strand.
GGCTGCGGGCGCGACACCGGCGTGACCTGCCCGACCGCCTCCGAATACTTCAGGTAGGTGTCGATCGATGCCACGACCACGCGCGCCTCGACGGTGATCAAGTCGATGCCGACCAGCGACACACGGACCCAGGCATCAATGACGATGCCCTTGTCGAGAACGCGGTCGAGAACGTCGATGAGACTTGTCCCGCCTGCCGCCCTTTCAACTGCCATTCGCTGCTCCTGCTCTCCGTCCGCCGTCCGTCATCGCTTGCGCCGGGGCGGCGGGGCCGCCCTCAGTGCGTCCACTTTCCGTTCGAGCTGCCGCAGTTGGGCCTGCACCTGTTCGACGCCCATCTGCTGCGCCCGCCGTTGCGCCCCGGGTGAGAGTTCGCGGTCGTATCGCCACCAGTCCAGGCCGATCTCCTGGGCCTTGTCGAGGGAGCACACGAGCAGACGAATGCGGATCGTCAGGAGCTCGACCTCGGCCAGCGAGACCTTGATGTCTCCGGCAATCACCAGTCCCTTGTCCAGCACCCGATCCAGGACGTCGACGAGCCCGGTCGCGCGGTGGTGAGTTGGAAGCTCGAGTGCCATGTCCGACCGACTATAACCTAAACCCTCGGATCGCCTGAAGCCACGACAGCAGCCCCCCGAACGGCAGAAGGCCATTGCGACGCGGGTAGCCGCAAGGTTGCCCCCAGGCAGCAAGAGGCCGCTTGCGAAAACAACTGATCTCGGGTGGAGCGTTTCAGGATCGCGAGCGCACGTGGCCGGGGTCTCCCGTCTGGTTCTGCTCCATGTCGCGCATCACGAACGGTCAGGCCGCGGGGCGACGTCGACGCCGGATCCCTCTGGATCGCGCCTGGACCGAGCCATGTCGTGTTCGTAAAGCGCGGAATTATGCAATCTGACGGCCACGGCCCCGCCGCTCGCGCTTCGCCGACCCGACGGAAGTCAGGCTCCCAGCTCTTGAGCCCTGACGGGTAGCTTCCGTTTTCCGCCGTCGCGCGAAAGGCTTCCGCGGACCGCCGTAGGGCTGCCGAAGGCTGGACAGGCGGGAAGATCTCCGGGAAATTCTTCCCGGCTGAAGCCGGAAGCCACACCCATTTACCCGCGCTCTTCAGCCGGAGAATCGCCCCACGGCCCCGGCTATAAGCCGAGGCGACGAGTTGTTTATACAGCTCTCAGCTCCCGTTTCAGGATCTTGCCCGTCGCGCTGACTGGCAGGCTGTCGCGGAATTCGATCGTGCGAGGGTACTTGTAGGCGGCCATCTGCTCCCGCGACCACTCGATCAGGTCGCCTTCGGTGACGTCGGCCCCACCACGACGTACGATGAACGCCTTGACCTCCTCGCCGAGCCGTTCGTCCGGGACACCGACGACGGCGGCGAGCGCGACCGCCGGGTGCGTGAGGAGAACCTCTTCGATCTCGCGCGGATACACGTTGAAGCCGCCGCGGATGATCATGTCCTTCTTGCGATCGACGATCGTGACGTAGCCATCCGCGTCGATGGTGCCGATGTCGCCCGTGTGAAACCACCCGTGGCGCATTGCGTCCTCTGTGGCATCGGGCCGGCCGAAATAGCCCTTCATCACGTTCGGCCCGCGTATCACGATCTCACCGGGCTCGCCGACAGGCACGAAGCGGTCCTCCTCGTCCACGCAGCGGACCTCGACGCCGAAGATGGGTTGTCCCACCGTGCCCGGCCGCGCGGGGCGATGGAGCTGGTTGAAGCACGCGACCGGCGACGTCTCGGACAGGCCGTAGCCTTCGACGATGCGCACGGAGAAGACGGACTCGAATCCGCGCATGACTTCGAGCGGCATCGCGGCGCCGCCCGATACGCACAGGCGGATATGCCGCGCGATCGCGCTCGTGTCCACGCCCCCGCCCTTGGCGAGCTGCAGCAGCGTCCAGTACATCGTCGGTACGCCGATCCAGAATCCCACTTCCTCGCGCCGCATCGTCTCGAGCGTGGCGGCGGCGTCGAACCGCGGCATCAGCACGAGACGGAAGCCGCCAAGGAAGCCGGCGTTCATGAGGCAGGTCTGCGCCGTGGAGTGAAAGAG
>JBOGIX010000900.1:0-6964 GCA_050744685.1 Vicinamibacterales bacterium
TGGATTCGCTGGGTTCGCGCGTCGCGATGCCGGGTTCGTGAGGTCGCGAACAACGAACAACGAAGAGCGAACGGCGAACAACGAACAGCGGAGTGCGTTAGCGCCAGACCCACCCGACCTGCACTGACGGCTCATGGAAGACGTGCCTGGTCTGCCACTCGAAGGGCGGAGAGGTGCGGGAGGGGCGGAAAGCATCCTGCACGAGCAGGCGCATGCCCGAGCGGCCAGTAACCCAGAAGTCGATGCCGGCGCCGGCTACCCACGACGTGTCTTCGCCGAAGAAGCGGCCGCCGCGCACGAACGGCCGCACGCGCGCGGTGTGCGCCACTGATACTTCCGCGAACGGTCCGCCGCGGCCGCTGACGTATCCGTTGGAGGTCATCACGACGGCTTCGCCGCCGATCCGGACCAACCCGCCGGGAACGTTCCAGAGCGCACCTGCGGTGAACTGCGGAATCGTTTTGCGATGAACGAGATAGTCGATTGAGCCGGTGCCGCCGGTGATGTAAACACCGAGATCCTGACCATTGGACGCGCTGGCGCCGAGAAGCACCAGACCGACCACCATTGTCGTGAGCCGCATGTTCGAGCCTCCACATCGGAAATGCGTAATCGCGTTCGAAAGCGGCTCAACCGGTCGCGACTCGCGAACTCGCTAACTTGCGGCTCGAGGCTCGCTAACTCGCGGCTGGGGACTGGCTCGAGGCGTCCCTGACCTCTCATTCATGGCATTCCTGGCATTCATGGGCATTCATGGCATTGCGGAAAAGACCATCTACCGTGCCCGCTTGTAATTCGAATAGGTGGTGGTCGCGGCGAACTGGAAGGTGCGGAACAGCAGCGTGCGGCCGCTGGCTTCGTAGGTCAACGACGCCGGCAGCCACACGTCCTCGAAGCGCTGACGCTCGACGAGGACACGACTGCCCGCATGGATACGGCCGATGACGCCCCAGCCGATCGTCACGTCTTCGATCGCGCGCATGTCGATCTTGACGATCTGGTAGTTGGCCGCGTCCACCCAGATGCGGCCGGCGAACTTCTTCGCCCAGCGCCCTTCACGCGTCGTCACGCGCGCGTCCGCGTTCGGCTTGACGTCGGCCACGACCACAGTCCGTCCCGCGATCGTCTCGCGCCCGGCGTAGGTCGGCTGGAACACGGCCATCGCATCGGCGAGGACAGCGTCCCGCCGATGGTCGTCCCGTGCGTCCTCGGCCAGCCGCTCGGCGCGCTCGGTTGCGTCTTCGGAGCGCGTGCGCTCCGCCGCCTTCTTCAGGTCACGCTGGTGCTCGGCGTCGCGGCGCGCCAGCTCCTCGGGGCTCAGCGGCTTGCCATCGACGGCGATCAGCCGCTTGTAAGTCCGGCCAGGGTGCTGCGACGGATACACCTCGAACGTGCGAAGGGGACCGATGGTGACCTTGCCGAGCCTCGAGATCTTCACGTCGCGGCGCCGCTCGATGTAGGTGAACTGTTCCTGCAGCGAATAGTCCCGCACCAGCGCATCGCGCACGCGCTGCACGAACTCTCTGGGGACGCGCGTGCCGGGCGCAGGCGCGAGCTGCCCGAACGCCAGGGCGAAGAGCAGCAGCGGCGCCAGCACGCGGCCTACTCCTCACCACCGATGCGTCCGCGCCCCTGCTTGGTCTGCGCACGCTTCCGCTTGTGCTCGATGCGGCGCTCCTTCGAGGCGGCGCTGGGCCGCGTCTTCCGCCGCCGCTTCGGCAGCGTGGCCGCCTCGCGCAGCAGCTCGACGAGCCGCTCGCGGGCATCCTCGCGGTTCTTCGCTTGCGTGCGATGACGGCGCGCGTCGATCACGAGAATCCCCTCGGCGGTCATCCGCGCCCCGGCGAGGCGGCGCAGGCGCTGGCGCATCCCTCCGTCGAGCGCCGGCGACCGCTCCGCATCGAACCGCAGCTCGACCGCCGTGGACACCTTGTTCACGTTCTGCCCGCCAGGACCAGACGCGCGCACGAACCGCTCTTCGATCTCGGACTCGTCGATTGTTATCGACGGGGTAATGTGTAACATGTGCCGCCGAGTCAGTTGCCAGTTTCCAGTCGATAGTGACCAGCCTCTTCGCTGGTTGCCAGTTGCCGTGCGCGACGACGACGGGAACACGCGACTGGAAACCATGAACCGATGCTGGAAACCGGAAACTGGAAACTGGAAACTCGCATCGGCATCATCCCGTATTCCTCATCCCCGCCGCGATCCCGTTCACCGTGATCATGAACCCCTGCCACAGCGCGCGGTCCTCGTCGCCGCCCGACCTGAGGCGGCGGAGCAGCTCCACCTGCACGAGGTTGATGGGATCGACGTAGGGATTGCGCACCTCGATCGATCGGCGCAGCACCGGCGCGTAGTCGAGCAGGTGGTTGCCGCCGGTGATCTCCAGCACGCTCTCGCTCGCGCGCGCCAGCCGGGCGCGCAGGTCCTCGCCGAATGGCTTCAGCGCGTCCGGCACGAGACGACGATCGTACTCCGCGGCGATGCGCGGATCCGCCTCGGCGAGGACGATGGCGATGAGGTCGATCGTGGAGCGGAAGAACGGCCAGTCGCGGTACATCACCTGGAGCAGATCGCGTTCGCCGCGTTCCACGCGGGCCGCGAGCGCCTCGTCCGTGCCGAGCCACGAGGGCAGCAGCACGCGCGTCTGCGTCCAGGCGAACACCCATGGGATCGCGCGCAGTGAGTCGACCCCGCCGTCGCGGTCGCGACGCGGCGGCCGGCTGCCGATGGGCACGCGTCCCAGCTCCACTTCCGGCGTTGCCGTCCGGAAATACTCGACGAAGCGCGCATCGTCGTAGACGACGCGGCGGTATTCCTGCCGTGCGGTGTCGGCGATGCGATCCATGGCGGTGCGCCATTCGGCCGGCGGTTCGCGGCCGGGCGCGAGCGTGGCGTTCAGCGTGGCGGTCGTGTAGACCTCGAGCGTGCGGACGGCGATCGCGGGCAGGCCGAACTGCGCCTGGATCATCTCCCCCTGCTCGGTCACGCGCAGCCGGCCGTCGATTGATCCGGGAGGTTGCGACTGGAGCGCCAGGTAGGTGGGGCCTCCGCCCCGGCTGATGCTGCCGCCGCGCCCGTGGAAGAGCGTCAAGGCCGTGCGCGCGTCGCGACAGATGCGCACGAGCGCTTCCTGCGCACGATAGAGCTCCCAGTTGGCGGCCAGCCGTCCCCCGTCCTTTGCCGAGTCGGAATAGCCGATCATCACTTCCTGATGTCCGCCGATGCGCCCCTGATATTCGGGGATGCGGAGCAGCGCGCCAATCGTGTCGGCCGCAGCGCGCAGGTCGTCGACCTGTTCGAACAGCGGCACGACGCGGAGGCGCGTGCCCGCCTGCGCGAGCAGGAACTCGACCGCGAGGACGTCGGACGGCGCCTTCGCCATGGACACGACGTACGCGCCGAGCGAGGCCGGTCCGAGCAGGCCTGCGAGGCGACAGGTCTCGAGGACATCGCGCGTCTCGTCGGTTGCCTGGATCTCGAGAAGCTCTTTTCGAACGGGTGCCGCCAGCGCCCGCGTCAGGAACGCGATGCGTCGTGCCTCGTCCCACTCGAGGTACGTGCCCTCGCCGAGATGCCGGGTAACGGCGTCGAGCGCCACCGCGTGGCGCTGCGCGTGCTGCCGGATGTCCAGGCGCACCAGCGACTGGCCGAAGGTCGAGATGCGGCGCAGCACGTCGGTCAGCCGGCCGGAGGCGACCTGGGCCTGGCCCGTCTCGAGCAGCGAGCGATGACAGAGGAAGAGTGGCTCGAACAGGCCGGGCACATCGGCGAGTGGCGTCTCGGCGGGTTTCGTCCGGGCCGCCTGCGGATTCTGCAGCCGTTGGCCGAGGCTCGCGCGCATGGCGAGGAGCTGCTGGTGCAGCTCGCGGAGGACGGCGCGATACGGTTCGTGCGCGCCGCCGGCGCGCTCGCGCAACTCGTCGGTGGCCGCGGTCATCGACAGCTCGAGGCGCAGCTCGCGGATCTCGCGTTCATACAAATCGGCCGCAATCCATCGCGCCGCCGTGCAGGCGAGCGCCGTGACTTCCGGCGTGATGCTCGGGTTGCCGTCGCGGTCGCCGCCGAGCCACGACCCGAACCGCACCGGCGCGGCATCGATGGGGAGGCCCCGGCCCGTCAGCTCGGTGAGCCGCCGATCGAGCATGCGAAGGAACCGCGGCACGCCGTCCCAGAGCGTCTGTTCGAAGATCAGCAGGCCGCCAATCACTTCGTCCAGCGGTCGGGGACGCTCGGGACGGATCTCGTCGGTGTCCCAGGCAGCGGTGATCTCGCGCCGAAGCTCTTCGTCTGCGTCCGCGCGTTCGTACACGGTGAGGTCCGGCCGGTCCCGCGCGCCGAGCGCGGCGGCGATGCGCAGGTGTTTGTGCGTCAGCGTGCGTCGCGTGATCGCGGTCGGGTGCGCGGTCAGGACCAATTCAATCTGCAGGCGGCTGACCTGCTCGTGGAGCGCATCGCCGCTGATGCCCGATCCCAGTAGACGCGGCAGGACCTCGTCGAACGAGCCGGGCTGTGGTTTGGCGCCCGGCCGCTGATACTCCCGCCGGCGGCGGATGCGGTGGTGCTGCTCTGCGATGTTGGCGAGCGTAAGGAAGTGCGAAAACGCGCGGGCCACGATGACCGCGGACGGGACCGGCAGCGTCCGCAGCAGATCCGCGAGCCGTTCGAACTGGCCGGTCTGGTGCGCGCGCCCCTTCTTCGACAGCGCGCGGACCTCTTCGACGAGCGCCAGCAGCTCCGCGCCGCCGCGCTCGCGCAGCGTCTCGCCCAGCATCTCTCCGAGCATCCGCACATCGTCGCGGAGTGGTTCGTGTGGATCGGCCATTCACCGTACCTTATCCCGCTTCAGGAGCATGTAAATACGTACATTGTGCTTCCGTCTTCCGCCTTCGCGAGAAGACTGCCGCGCGCGCCCGATCTTCCGCCTGAAGGCGGAAGCCACTCGTCTGGGGTTGGCGATTTGTTGACGCTCTCGGTCCGGAGTCGTCCGAGGTGTCCCCTGCCGGCGCCGGTCATTCCTGGTGGCCCAGCAGTCCGTACTCGTCGAGGAAGGCGCGTATGGCGCCGAAGAACACGGCACGGTCGACGTCGTTCGCGTAGATGTGCCCGCCGCGAACTTCCACGAACCGCTTGGGCGACCTGGCCGCATCGTAGAGCCGCCGCCCTTCCGCAATCGGGATGACGTCGTCTTCGGGGCTGTGCAGGAAGAGCAGCGGCGCGGTGATGCGATGGACCTTGTCGATCGACTCGAACGGATTCCGGATGATCAGCCGGATGGGAAAGATCGGGTAATGCTGTTGTCCCAGCGCGACGACCGAGGCCAGCGCGCCTTCCAGGATCACGGCACCCGCGGGCACGTTCGCGGCGAGATCGACGGCGACCGCGGATCCGAGCGACCATCCATAGATCACGACGCGCGGGGGCCCGACCAGGAGCGTACCGGTCAGGTAGTCGAACGCCGCGCGCGCGTCCTCGGCGAGGCCGGCCTCGCTCGGCGTGCCGGGAAGGCCGGCGAAGCCGCGGTACTCCGGCGCGATCACGTTCAACCCGAGCTCACGCAGCTCGCGATATCGCGCGATGTTCACCCTGCTGGCGATGGTGGCGGCATTGCCGTGCAGAAAGAGCACCCAGCTGCGCGCGTCGGGATGCTTCATCACCCAGGCGAGCTGCCGTGAGCCGTCGCGACGAGGCAGGTCGACCTGTTCGTAGGCGAACGGAGGGCGTGCCTCGCCGAGTGGCCGCCCAGCCTGGAAGATGATGCTCGTTTCCTGGGTCACCAGCCACGCGATCGCGCCGCCATAGCCGAGCGCCGCGACGAGCGCGAGCGCCAGCAGGGCGCGCGCGGCAGAGACCCGGCGTCGTGGAGCCGCTGACGAATCGGGAGACGGGGCACCCACCTGGTTCACCGTCACGCTGCGATCAGATCACAAGGGCAAACAGGAGAACGGGAGCACGGGAGCATTGGGAGTTCAACAAAGGAAAGAATACTGCCACATGCGCTCGACGAGCCGCGATAGAAGCAGCACGTATCGAAGTTGAGACGTGTACCAGAAAACTCTCCTTAACTCCCTTGCTCTCCTGCTCCTGTTTGCCCTTGTGATCCGATCGCAGCGTGACCGTGAGGGCTGCCCGCCCTTGCTCACCGAGCGGCATCGTCCGCGTGGCGCCGACCCGCAAGGCGGCCGAGGGTGCGGGTGATGCCCCCTGTGGCTCGTTCCCAGCGGCGGCCGATCCGGCCCCATGCCGCTGACTGGGCCGCGTCGTCGAAGAGGGAGTAGAACACCGGCACGGCCAGCAGCGTGAGGAGCAGGCACATCGCCTGGCCTCCGGCCACGAGGATGCCGATCGAGCGGTTCGTCTCTGCGCCGGGGCCCGATCCGATGCAGAGCGGCAGCATGCCGGCGATGAGGGCCAGCGTCGTCATGAGGATGGGCCGCAGGCGATCGCGGTTGGCCTGGATGATGGCGTCGTAGCGCTCGAGGCCCTTGGCGCGCAGGCCGATCGTGTGATCGATCTGCAGGATGGCGTTCTTCTTGACGATGCCGAACAGCAGCAGGACGCCGAGCGCCGAATAGATGTTCAGCTGCTGGCCGAACATCAGGGATGCGGCGAGGCCGAAGGGCACGGCGAGCGGCAGGGTGAGCAGAATCGTGACCGGGTGGATGAACGACTCGAACTGCGCGGCGAGCACCATATACATGAACACGAACGAGAGCGCGAACGCGATCCCGAAGTAGTAGGCGGCGCGCCCGAGCTCGCGCGATCCGCCGCTCGGCACGAGCTTGTAGCCCGGCTCCATGTCGAGCTGCGCGAACGTGCTCTCGACGATGGCCTGTCCTTCGGCCTGCGCGCGTCCCGGCGCGGGATTCGCGCTGATGGTGATCTGGCGCTGCCGATTCAGGCGGTCGATCGACGCGGGCCCCGCACCTTCGGCGAAGGTGACGAGATTGCGGAGCTGAAC
>JBOGIX010000901.1:0-11610 GCA_050744685.1 Vicinamibacterales bacterium
CCGCGGGACCGATACGCGTGCCTTCCCCGGGCAACACGCTGGCCGCCGACGACCGGACCACGATCGGCAGATCACCGGACTTGACCGGCAGCACGAAATTACCGGCGAACTCCGCGCCGGCTTCGAGCTCGATGACATCTCCCGGCAGGGCCGCAGTCAGGACGGCCTGAAGATTCTCACCCTTACGAACCAGACGGGTATCCGCGCCGGACAACGATGGAAACACGACGACCACGAGCACCGAACAGATCGGTGCTCCCAGCCGATGGAGCTGAGAGCGCATACAGTGGAAGCGGCAAGGTCAGTACCCGCCTTTTCGCCGCCGCTCTCCGACAAAAGCCGCTGAATACGGCCGGTTTTGCTGCAGAGCTGCCCGATCTGCGCCAACCGGCAATTACGAGCTTGCGCGCCAGGCAACAGATTCGTGGGTCGAAGGGCCCGGAGGGGTCTGCTGAGGCGCACGGATTGCATTCTGCTGAGGCATGCTGCAGCAACGGTCCGAGCACATGCGCGCCTGGGAGAGCGCGGAAATCTCGAGAAGCGTCGTCGAGGCGCAGCTCACGCGTCCGGCACACGCCGGACGGTTGAACAGCCGGACGCTGCAGCGGTATCAGAACCCTCCGGCCGACACCTGGTTTCCGCTGGAGTATGCCTATCACCTGCTCGGGGACGTTCGGGGCAGGCGGGTGGTGGACTTCGGCTGCGGATCGGGCGCCAACTCCGTTCACATCGCGCTCCGCGGCGCGGCGCTCACGGGCCTGGACATCTCGGAGTCGCTGATCCGGCTGGCGAGGCAGCGCCTCGACGCGAACGGCGTCGAAGACACGGCGCGATTCGTGGTGGGTTCGGCACACGACCTGCCGTTCGAAACCGGCAGCGTGGACGTGGTCTTCGGGATCGCGATCCTGCACCACCTGGACCTGGATCTGGTCGCGCGCGAGGTGCACCGCATCCTGAAGCCACGCGGCCGCGCGATCTTCCAGGAGCCGGTCCGCAACTCCCGTGTCCTGCACTTCCTGCGGCAGTTGATCCCTTACCGCGCGCCGGACATCTCCCCGTTCGAGCGTCCCCTGACCGACGCGGAGCTCCAGGCGTTCGCGAGCCGCTTCTCGAGCGTGCGCATGAAAGCGTTCACGCTCCCCTTCGTCAAGCTCGCGATGTTCATCCCGTCGATCGCCCGCAATCCCGGCTGGTGGTACCGGCTCGATTCACGCCTGCTCGCACGCTTGCCGTTCCTCAGGACGTATGCGTCGGTCAGGGTGTTTGAGGTGATCAAGTAGCTGCCAGTTTCCGGTTGCCCGTTTCCAGGCGATCAATCGGGGGTCGCCAGTTTCCAGTAGCCAGTTTCCAGTCGATCAATCCGGGTCGCCAGTTTCCAGTAGCCCAATCCCCTGCCGTGTCGACCGGCGGCTGGCAACTGGAAACTGGAAACCGGCAACTGCAATCAAAAAGACGACTGGAAACTGGAAACTGGCAACTGGCAACTGACTACGGCTTCGTCATCGTCACCGAGCTCGCTGTGCCCGTGCCGTCGAGGCGGTGGTTGTTTGTCGGGTCGTAGGTGGCGCTCGGCGCCGAGACGTTGACGATCGTCAGTGTCACCCAGCTGCGCAGCATGCTCAGCGTGCCGGACTTGAAGGTGCACTGTCCTGTTGTCGCGGTCACGCACGTCACCGTCTTCGTCAGCGCGCCGGACCAGGCCGCGGTGACCGTGGCGCCGGCGACGGCGCGCTCGTCGGCGCCATGCACGTTGACGATCACGTTGGCGCTCCAATAGTGGATGCTCGGATTGGTCCGGCTCGTCCAGCTCGTCGTCGTGCCGTCGGCGAGCGCGGCGTGCACCAGCGCCGTCACCTGCACGGGGATCGACACGGTCGACACCGCGCCATCGTCGTCGGTCACCGTCAGGGCGACGTCGTAGGTTCCCGGCGCAGCAAAGGTCGCCGTGGTCGAAGACGTGGTGGCCTGCGGAGAGCCGGCGATGGTCCACTGCCAGGACGCGAGCGTGCCATCGGCGTCGCTGCTGCGATCGGTGAAGATGCACACGAGATCCACACACGCGGGGGAGAAGTCCGCCGTGGGCGGCACGTTGGGCGGCTCGACGGTCACGATGTCCGTCGCGGAGTCGCTGAGGCCGGACGCGTCGACCACGGTGAGGGTCACGGTATACGTGCCGCCTGCGGTATAGACGTGCGTGGCATCTGCCGCATCGCTGCTCGTGCCGTCGCCGAGCGTCCAGGTGCGCCCGACCAGCGCGGAGCTCCCCGCGGCGGAGGTGTCCTGGAACACGCATTCGAGGTAGGTGCAGGTCGAGCTGAAGCTCGCCGATGGCGCGACCGGCGCGACGAAGTCGCCGGGCCGTTTGCCCTCGACGACCCCGTTGATCCGTTCGAACACCAGGCCGTAGTCAGCACCGATGTCGCTGCCGTCTGGCGCCGCACCGCGCAACGCGCTGTCCTGATGGAGCGCGTAGTTGCCGTTGACCACGTCCACGAACTGATCCTCGAAGCGGCCCGCGAACAGGTTTCCGGCCGGGTACCTCGATGCGGGACCGCCGGCGAAGTAATTGCCCGTCAGCACGCCGCCCGGATAGTAATTTTCGAGAATCGCGTCGCCGTAGCTGAAGAACGAACCGTTGAAGCCGTACGAGCCGTGACGGGCAGCATTGGCGACCATCCGGAACCCCTCGATCTCCTGCGGGTCCGTCGACGTGCCGCCGTAGGCGTAGACGAGCGCCGAGCCGTCCGCGTCGATCGTGTTGTGCTCGATGGTGACGTCGCGCGGCGACGACCCGATCAGCAGGAACCACGCGTTGCCGTCGAGCGACTTCCGCATCCCTTCGAAGACGTTGTTCCTGAAAACGATGTCATTCGTCTGCTGCGTTGGCCGCGTGAGAGCGTCGTAGCCCGTCAGGTTGATCCCGGCCGACACGTTTCGCACCAGGTTGTTCTCGAAGCGCACGTGCTCGATCACACACCACGTGCAGCTGCCACCCGAGTTGCGCGGCGTGAAGACGATGGCGTAGCCCGGCTGGGATTCCTTCCAGTGGTTCTCCATGACGTTGTCTTCGATCACCACGTTGCGTGCGCTCTTCAGCTCGAACAGGTTCTTCACCGACCAGACGGTGCCCGCGCTCGTCGGCACCTTCTCGCTGCTGCCCGAGAGTCCCGAATCGACGAACGCAGCCTTGGACACGCGCCAGTAGGTCGCTTGTGTGCCGGAAGTGCGGCCGTAGACGCGGTACTCGGTGGCGCCCTCGACCGCCTGCCAGGTCAGGTGCACTGCCGAACCGGACGTCTCCACCGTGGCGGTGATCTCGGCCGACGCGGTCGACCGGCCCATCACGCCCTGCCCCACGGAGCGACGCGCCACGATCCGGTACGCGTAGACGCCGGGCTCGAGAGAACCGCCGTCGAGCACCGCGGCGGTGAGCGCCTGCGGCGTCTCGATGATCGGCTCGCGCCACGACATCGGCCGTGACAGATAGTTGCGCCGGAACGTGATGCCGTCTGCGACGAGGCCTGGAATCGACGGATCGGCGCCGCCGAAGAGCACGTTCTCTCCGGTCGCTTCGAAGTAGTTGTTCTCGATCACGTACGGCCCCGGTCCGTTCCACCCGCCGAGCGCCTGGGTGTCCTGCCCGACGGCCTTGCACTCCGACACATAGGAGTCGGTGATCGTCACGTCCGCAGCGTTGAGCGCGATACCTCGCTTCTGACCGTAGAGCGGGCTGCCATGCACGTAGAGGTGATCGAGGACGATGTGGTGCGGCACCGACTCAATCGTGCTCTGTGCGCTCGACCCGTCACCGATCCTGATGATGTCGCCGTAGCCGTTCTGGTTCGCGGGCAGGTCGAGATACTGCAGCTTCCAGTGGTGTGCGCCCGGGGCGGTGCGGATCGCGGAGATCGAATTGGGTGAGCGCACGCGCGCGAGCAACGCCGCGTGCGCCGGACCGATGCGCCACCCGGCCGCCGGCAGCACGCTGTCGGGCGCCGACGTGCGCACGGTGATCCAGTCGGTCCCCGCCTTCACCGGAAGCACGAAGTTGCCGACGAACTCCGCCCCTTCCGCCAGCAGGATCGTGTCACCCGGCTGCGCAGCGTTGAGCGCCGTCTGCAGATTGGCTCCCGCCGCCACAAAGATTGTTGCTGCTTCTGCCGGCGCTGTGCGGCACACGATCGCCGCAGTCAGCACGCAAGCACACGTCCACTTACGTCGTGACATCGTTCCCACCCGACTTGCCTGGAAAATGGTTGGCGCGGTGAATCCGCGCTGGATGTCAAGACGGCAAGGACAGTGCCTCGGCGGCCGAGGCGAAGACGGTCCGGCTTACCTGAATGCTTTGCAGTTGAGCTGTCGTGAAACCGGACGCGGGCCGGTCACGAAATGCGCGCGCGGATCACACTCCTGCAATGACGCGTCAGATGCGGGCGACGGAATCGCGGTAGCGGGCGCCGGCGGAGGCATCGGTGTAGCCGATGAGGAGCGGGCGTGCAAAGCCCGAGGGCGTGTGGACGGCAATCTCCGGGTAGCCGTTGTCGCGCATCAGGCGGTGCAGATCGAGGGTCTTCCCCGGCAGGCCGTTCTCGATGCCTTCGTTGGCCTGGAGCACGAGCACCGCATTCATCGAGGCGGCCTTCCGGACGATGCGGGCCATGTCGTCTTCGGGCAGGTAGTAGAGCGAGCAGAAGGCGGTCACGACGTCGAAGCGGCCGAGGTCTTCGGTGAGGAACAGGCGCATGTCGCCCGTGAGGATCTGGATGTTGTAGGGACGCACGTCGCGCCACGACAGGATCTGGGCGTTCAGCCTGGCGAAGTCCGCGATCTCCGGCGTGTATTCCACCGCAAGCACTTCGCTCGCGCCCGCGCGCAGCATCATCAGCGGCATCGAGCCGTTGTTCGATCCGAGATCGAGTACCCGCCGCCCCGCGACGAGCGGCGCGACGATGCGGCGGTTGAAGAACTCCCAGCGACCGGTGCCGCTGTCGGTGGAGGCGATCTGACCGACCGTGAGGCCGTGGCCGAAATCGATCGGAGCGTAGTCGCGATAGCCCTGGGGCACGCGCGCTTTGAGCTCTTCGATCGCGCGGCGGGCGCTCGCCTCGGTCATCAGCGTTGCCTTGAACAGCCGGTTGAAGTCGCGGCGATCGGCGTCGCGCGCCGACGCGTAAGCGACCGAGTCACGCGGATGCCAACGTGCCGCCGAGAGGTCGGCGAATCGCAGCGACCCGTCCGTACCGCGCACCAGCGACCGATAGCTCTTCGAGACGCCAGTGATACCCGCCGCGTGCGCGCGATCCATCAGCCGCCCGATCTCGTCCGTCGTGGCGTCGGTCGCAACCGCCGCCCCCTCGTCTCCCGCCAGCCCGAGATCCACGAGCTCATGGCGCGCAGGTTTCCGGCCGGCCAGCTCTCCGGCGGCGGCAAAGACACCCTGCATGAGCGGCGGCGCCGAAGGCCCCCAGCCGAAACGGAACGCGGTGCGCGGCCAGGCCACGCCGCTCAGGAGATATCCGAGGTAACCGACGCCGCGTCGCCGCGCTACGGTAGCGACGCCGCGCGCGGTCCGCACGATGGGATTGGTCTGTTGCGACATGCTTCGGCGTAACTCAGCAACACACGTGCCCGATTGGTTGTTCCGTCGTAACTCGCTGTACCGCAGGTACTTCGACCGCGCCAGCCACAGCGGGCGCTGAGTGAACCGTATTGTCTTCGTGCACCCTGCTGTTCACGGCTACACATCAGGGCGCCGCATGGTTCTCTGGGCGCGCATTCAAGGTTCAGAGTGCAGGGTGCAGGGTTCCCAACGCAGACGCAGAACCTTGAACCCATGAACCTTGAACCCCGAACCTTGAACCCTGCACCCTGAACCCTGAACCGTACCTATCTCACGATCCTCACATTGCTCGGCGCCCCGGGAGCGCCGGGCGCGTTGGTCGCGCCGTTGTTGAGGGCGGCGTTCAGGGCAGTCATGTCGGCGCCGGGCGGCACGCCCCCGCAGCCGGCGAGGGCGACGGGGCTGCCGGCGATGAGGGCGTAATTGCCCGCTGACGGGTCCACGAACGAGGCATTCCACTCCGTAACAGTCGGGAAGCCGTTCGGCGTCGGGTAAAGGGACGCCTTGCCGCCTGCCAGCACGTTGCAGCGCACGACGGCGTCCGGGAAGAAGGCGGTGATCGTCGGGATGCCGATGGACGACCCCTGCCCCATGATGCCGTAGGTGTGGTGTTGCGAGATGTTGTTCGTATACACGAGGTCGGGCATGGGATCGCCATACGCGTAGAGCACGGAACTGTTGGTGTGCAGGATCGTGTTCTTGTCGAAGGTCAGCTCCGCGGCCCCGCCGCCGACGAGCAGCGCCTTCGCGCTGGTGCCATACACCTTGTGGTTCACGTCCTCGAACAAATTGTTGCGGAAGGTGATGCGCTCCGTCCGCAGCGTCGGGTCGGAATCGAACCCGGCGATGTTCACCACGCCGGCCACGTGCCGGACGATGTTGTTGGTGAAGGTGAGGTCCTGCACGCGCGTCCACGGGGCGCTGCCGCTGTTGCGCGGCGTGAGCACGATGGCGTAGCCATACTGCCCCGCCGACCAGGAGTTCTCGAAGATGTTGCCTTCGATCGTCATGCGCGCGCCGTTCTTCACCTCGAACGTGTTCTTGACGACCCACTTCGTACCGCTTGCGGCGGGCGAGCCGCCTGCTTCTCCGCTTCCTGTGTAGACCAAAGACGTGCCGGTGGTCGTCAGATACACAGACTGATTGCCCGAGCTCGTCCCGCGATAGACGCGATAGCCGTCCGCTCCGGCCACCCGCCCCCACGACAGCGCAACGGCTCCGCTGGAACCGACCGTGGACGATACCTGCGCCGACGGCGCCGAGACGACCACGCGTGTACCGGTGGACATCACGGCGACGACTCGGAAGTAATGGGTGCCCGCGCCAAGCGATCCACCGGTGCGCGCCGCAGCGCTCACGCTTCCGGGAGTGGGCAGGATCGCCTTCCGCCAGGACAGGGGCTTATAGAGATGATTGCGGCGGATCACGATATCGGAGGGCACCAGGTTGGTGATCGACGGGTCCGCCCCGCCGAAGAGGATGTTCTCGCCGGCGGCCTCGAGATAGTTGTTTTCGATCGTAAACGGCCCGGCGCCGTTCCAGCTGGCAATCGCCTGCGAGTCGGCGTTGACCGCCTTGATGTCGGCGACGTAGCTGTTCAGCACCGAGATGCGCCGCGCGTTGAGCGTGAACCCCCGCTTCTGTCCCTTGTAGCGATGGCCGTGGACGTAGACGCGGTCGAACGTGATGTCGTAGGGCGGCGTGCCGGTGGCACCGAGCTGGATCAGCGTCTCGTACCCGAGATGGGCCGACCCGTCGAATTCGATAAAGCGAAACAGGTAGCCGTGCGCGCCAGGGTCCGTGCGGATGATCGCCAGCGACTTGTACGCGCCGCCGCGACCCACGAGCCGCGGCAGCAGCGAGCGCGACGTCGTCCCGCCCGGCCGATCGGACGGCACCAGACGCTCGCCGGCGGGAGGAAGGCTCGCTGCGGCGGCATCGCTCCGGATCTCGATCCATCCGGTCCCCGACTTGGCGCGGAGCACGTAGTGGCCAGTGTAAGTCTCGCCGGCGCGCAACAGAATCGTGTCTCCGAACACCGCAGCGTCGATCGCCGCCTGCAGATTGGTATACGCGCACCCGCTCGCGCAGACCGTCCGCGTCGCCGCCTCCCCCCGCGCAGCGATCAGACAGACAAATGCCACGCACACCAACACACTCAGCCGTTTATTCACGAGCAACTCCTGCTTGCAGATGAAATGGGAACGGTTGAAGCAGGAGCAACTTCACGGCCAAACACAGCCGGCGGCGGGAAAGGCGCAAACGGCCGAGAGTAAACGCGGCTGAGGCAGCCGGCGGATGCCTCAACCGTTAGGGTTTTTCGTGTAGAAAGGAAGGGTTCGCTCGAAACCAGCGTGTAAAACCGCGCGAACGCGGTCTACCGTTCGGTGACGGGTCGTGCCGACAGCCCCAGCCATTGCCGGGCCTGCTCGCCCATGGCCCGCACCATGCCGACGAAGTTGACGCCCAGGTCAGCACCGTCGGTGGCCGCTCGCCGGAACTCACTGCCGGGCCGGAGGCGATAGTCCTGGCCCGCGTAGTCCACGAACTGCTGCGCGAAATGGTCCATGTCGGGAAATATGTTGTCGCCGGGATACCGCGACTCCCGCCCGCCGGCGAGCACGTTGCGCGAGAACACCGCTTCGGGAAAGAACGCGGTGAGAGAATCCCTGCCCACGCTGCGCCCCTGCCCGATGACGCCGTTGGCGTTGTGCCGCGCGATGTTGTTGCGGAAGACGAAGCGATCGAGCGCCGCCGGCTCGTCCCGGGTGCCGCCGTACGCGCTGATGATGTTGCCGTTCTGCAGGATCGTATTGTGCTCGATGACGATCTCGGACGGACCGCCGCCAACCTGGAGAAACAGGCCGTTGCCGCCCCACGGCTCGCGCTGCACGCCATAAATGAGGTTGTCCGCGATCCGCACCCGCCTCATCGTCGCGGTCTCGCTCGTGTCGTCGCGAGCGAGCATGTTGAACACGGCGGCCGTGTGCCGAATGATGTTGTAGCGGAAGGTGACGTCCTCCACCGTCGCCCATGGCGCGCGGCCGCGTTCGCCCCGCGGCGTCAGCACGATGGCATAGCCGGGTTGCCCGCCCACCCAGTTGTGTTCGAACAGGTTGCCTTCGACGAGGACACGGCGCGCGTTCTTGAGCTCGAACAGGTTCTTGACCGTCCATCGCTCCGATTTCCACGACGCCGGCCGCGTCACGTGATTGCGCCGGAAGACGACGTCGGAGGGCACGACGCCAGGGGTCCCGGGAGGAGCACCACCGAGCAGAAAATTCTCACCGGACGCTTCGAGGTAATTGTTCTCGATCCTGAAGGGTCCGGGGCCGTTCCATCCGGCGATGGCTTGCGCATCCTGGCCGATCGCCTTGATGTCGGCGATGTACGAATTCACGATCGACGTGGACGCGCTGTTCAGCGCGATCCCGCGCTTCTGTCCCTGCTGGGGATGGCCGTGGATGTAGCAGCGATCGATGACGAGGTCGTGGGGCGTGGCTTCGCCCGACTGCTCGTCGGAACCATCGCCGAGCTGGATGATGTCGCCGGCACCGCGAGCGGTCGGCCCGATTTCCAGCAGCGTGAGCCGCCAGTGATGTGCGCCCGGCGCAGTGCGGAAGACCGGGTTGGCGTTCGAGGACTGGATGCGCGCAAGCTTCCCGCTGTGGTCCGCGGTGACGCGGGCGCCGGCCTCTGGCAGTCCGTCCGTGCGCCCGGTGCGCAGCGTGATGTAACGGTTGCCCGATTTCCGCGGCAGCACGAAGTTGCCGGCGAAGCTCGCCCCCGCAGGCAGCGTGATGACGTCGCCAGGCTTCGCGCGATCGAGCGCAGCCTGGAGCTCGGAGGCCTCGCTGACGGAGATGGTCGAGGGAGCTTCGCGAGCCGGCGCGTAGATCTGGAGCGTTGACGGCAACGCCTGAGCTGCCGTGCAGATAAAAAGCGCGAAAGCGATCGATCTCATGGGCGTGGTGGCCTCATGGGCGTGGTGGCGGTTAACAACGCTGCGAAAGGGAATCGACGAGCGCGGTCGTTTCGGGCCGCAGAGGCCCTCAGTCTACGCGCGCTCACGGCAATCTTACCGGTCGCGCCGCGAAGACATCGGGCTTCCGCGGGCGATCGCAGCGGCGGGGACAGGCCATACGCTGCCGCCGCAACTGCGAGTCTCTCATGCAACGCGGCGAACGGCGGCTGCCAGTCCAATCAGCGCGGCGCCGACGAGCACCATCGCTGCTTCGTCACGAACCTCTGGGAACCGGGGATTGACTTGCTGAACCGCCACTGTCGGTGATGCGGTGGCCTCGGCGTTCTCGAACGTGGGGACAACGCCGAGCGACACGGTCATCACCGCGGCACCGGCGAGTGTCATGGATACGAACTGCCTCCGCATGACGCTGAACACGCTCCTCTTTCCGCGCCGCCCCTGACGGCGGCGCCACTGGTTCGATCGTCTGAGTGAATGCGATCGCGACACCCTGACGGTTTCAATCGCTGTGCCACGCCTGATGTGCTGGGAACCTCCGGAATTTCCGCGTTGGCGAATCCAACGCGCGCGACGCGTCGTCGTACGCGGCATGCATTTACCCAATGTGGCGAATGTCGAGTCCACGGGCGTTTCTGTTGAGGTACGACTCTTGAATGCACTGGCGGGTTCTGCGGGACAGATGTAACCTTGGTTACACATCGGAACAATCAGGGCGGGACGCGATTCTCGCGCTCAGGGAGTTAGATGAAGAAGCCTTACGTAGCCATCGTCGACGACGACTCAGGATTTGCTGCCTATCTGCGAACGTTTCTTTCACTGCGCGGGTACGAGGCGCGGTGTTATACGCGGGGAGACGAGCTCCTCGCCTCGATGAAGCAGTCGGAATCGCCCGACGCCATCCTTCTCGACGTGATGATGCCCGGACTGGACGGTATGGCCACGCTGCGCGCGCTGAAGGCGTCGCGGCCCGAGGCGCAGGTGATCATGTTGTCGGGCCGCAACCAGGCGGCCACGATTGTCGAAGCGGTTCGGCTCGGCGCGGCCGACTACGTCGTCAAGCCCGACGATCCGGAGGGCCTCGGCGAGATCGCGCTCGACGTCGCAATCAAGAACGCCATCGAGAAAAATCGACTCGTCTCCGAGTTGAGCGAACTGCGGCAGCAGCTGAGCGACGACGAGGACCGGGCCGTCTGGGGCAACAGCGAGAAGATGCGCGGGATCGCGCAGGTCATCGAACAGGTCGCCGACAGCGACGTCACGGTGCTGATCCGCGGGGAGAGCGGCGTCGGCAAGGAGCTCGTGGCCCGGGCCATTCACCAGCGCTCGACGCGGCACAACCGTCCCTTCGTCAAGGTGAACTGCGCGGCGCTTCCCGCGGAGCTCCTGGAGAGCGAGCTGTTCGGCCACGAACGCGGCGCGTTCACCGGCGCCGCCACCACGCGCATCGGCAAGTTCGAACAGGCCGACAGTGGCACGCTGATGCTCGACGAGATCGGCGAGATGAAACCCGCGCTGCAGGCGAAGATGCTGCACGTGCTCCAGGACGCCGAGTTCACCAAGCTCGGGAGCAACAAGCGCATCAACGTCGATGTGCGCGTGGTCGCCGCCACCAACCGGGATCTCGAGAAGATGCTGACGAGCGGCGACTTCCGCGAAGACCTCTATTACCGGCTCAAGGTAATCGAGCTCACGGTGCCCGCGCTGCACGAACGGCGCGACGAAGTGCCGACGCTCACCGACTTCTTCGTCGCCCGGTATTCGCGCAAGTACAACCGTCCGGCGCGGCCGATCTCCGACGAGCTTCGGCAGCTCTTCCTTCAGTACGAGTGGCCGGGGAACATCCGCGAGCTGGAGAACATGATCAAGCGCGTGGTGATCCTCCAGGACGAGCAGCTCGTGATTCGCGAAATCCAGCGCAATATCCAGCGCGCCGCGGCCCCCGCGGTTGCCGCAGCCGCCGCGGCCCCATACGCCGCCGTCGCCGCCGTGAGCGGCGGGGTCGCGC